>NZ_CAWUDM010000090.1:0-24221 GCF_963920855.1 Nostoc sp. CCY0012
ACTAGATATATCCGTTTCTTTGGGGTGTGACAGTTGTGGGTGCGGAATGTGGGTTCTAAATCTTAAAAAATTTTGGGCATTTTTGGGTACCTTTAGGCAAAAAATGGGTGTAAATTGGGTGTAAATTGGGTGTAAAAGGGGTAGAGCAGAGGAGTAATTACACCTTATAAAGTTATGTTCTCCAAAACTCCTACAGGGCGGGCATCTAAGGGTTCTGTCTCTATCATTAATTCTAATAGTCGGTTGCAGTTGCGGTTTAGATATAGAGGCGAACGTTATTACATCTCTACAGGTTTAGCAGATACCCCAAATAACCGGAAATTAGCTGAACTCAAAGCATCTGAGATTGAAAAACATATACTCTGTGAGCGATTGGACTTAACTCTACAGAAGTACCAACCTCAATCTGCTTTAACTACGATTACACCCATTACACCCATTAAGAAGCCTAAACCTGAATTAGACCAACTTTGGGATAGGTATAGCGAGTTCAAAAAACCTCAAGTCAGTCCTAGTACTTACGCTAAAGACTTTACTAAACATCGAAATCACATCGCTAAGTTGCCCACGCGATCGCTAGATGAAGCATCCGCTATTCGAGATTATCTTTTAGCCAACTTAACTCCAGATGCTGCAAAGCGTTGTTTAACTCAGTTGAAAGCTTGCTGTAATTGGGCAAGGGGGTAAATGAGAAATCGAACAGAAAGTTACGCTAAGGCTGTAACCCTTACTGGATAAGCATTCTGCAAGTCGATATTTTTCGCAATTCTGAATGTATCAAATAACCTATAGGTTATTTGATACAGCATTTGACAACGTAGCCATAAGGATTTCAGGCTACAAAAACTAGAGGGGTTTAAATGGTACAGTTTGATCCATGTCAATCAGGATGTTACCAGCAGGTCATCAAGTCCTTATCGTAACTTTCTGCGTGGCTGCTCATTTTACCCCGGCAATGGAAGAGGGGCTAATTGATGCTAACCCGTTTGCTGCTATGAAAATCAAAGCACCTTTGGGTGCTAAGTAGAACGACTTGAAAAAACCAAACTATGTAAAGTAATGTAAATTATTGAAGTTCAGTTCGTAGTCAGGACTTTAGTCCTGATTTGAGAACTAAAGTTCTCACTACAAACCTTTAATTATTTACCCTGTTCTACTTACTGAAGAACAAGATATTAATCCCTTCAGTAAAGAAGAAAGAGATTTAATTATTCGTACTTTTGCTAGCGATCGCTACTACAGCCATTACACCCATTATGTACGCTTCCTGTTTTTTACTGGATGCAGGCCATCTGAGGCAATTGCTTTGAAGTGGAAACACATTACAAATAGTGTGGTTCAGTTTCGAGAATCTGTTGTTGTGTCTGAAGATGGCTTAGTTATGAAGGAGGGGCTAAAAACCCAAAGAAAACGTGATTTCCCGATTAATTCAGAATTACTAGATATTTTAGATGAGATTAGGCCCGAAGAAACTAATCCTGAAGCATTAATTTTTCCCAGCCCAAAAGGGAAATTTATCGATCATCACAACTTTTCTAATCGCGCATGGAAAGCAATCTTAGCTAAATGCTGCATTCCGTATCGTAAAAGTTACCAGACACGACATACTTTTATCAGTTTTTGTGTGGAATCACATATTAACAGCACTGCGATCGGTAGATGGACTGGAACCTCTGCCAAGATGATCGACAAGCACTATGGTGCCACTAACTTTACCAACCTTAGACCTCCAAACCTTTCCTAAATTGACTTAATAACAAGGCTTGATTAATACACAAGACTTACGTAAACCTAACGTATTTTCGTCATTGCGACCGTAGGGTAGACGCGGAGCGGCTTCTCGCAGAGTAGCAATCTCAAAGCCTTGATTTTCGTATCTCTAGAATAATGATGGCAATTTTTACCATTTTATTGAGATCAACCATTTTTTCAAAAAGTCGGGGATCTGGAACACATATCTGGTTAATTTCACCAAATTTTCACAAAATCGGGAATATATAAGGGCAAAGTTGTATAAAATCTCAGTAATAACCTCATACTGACGCGATTATGCCGCCAGACTACGCAGGAAAAAATCTTAGAGGGTGCTCTTTTAAAGGTCAAAACCTGACTGGAGCAAACTTTAGCAAGGCGGATATTAGAGGAGCAAACTTTACTAACGCAATTCTTAAAGGTGCGGATTTTACAGGTGCTAAAGCCGGACTACAAAAGCGTTGGACTATTGGGTTGCTCATAGCCTCATGGCTGCTATCGGCAGTTTCAGGGTTTTTCTCACTCTTTTTCGGTGTATTGGTAGCATCTATATTTAGCTCTACAACTACTGAATATTTTAGTCGTATTCAACAGATCATTTCCGGTATAGTCTCCCTAATTGTGCTACTGGTTTTTTGTATTATTACTCTTCGTAAGAGTTTAACAGCAGGTTTAGGAGCCGTAGCTGTAGCCGTAGCCGGAGCCGTAGCCGTAGCCTTCGCCTTAGCCGTAGCCGTAAACGGCGGACTCTTCGCCTTCGCCTTAGCCAGAGCCTTCGGCGGATCTGTATCTGTAGCCGGAGCCGGAGCCGGAGCCGTAGCCGTAGCCTTCGCCGGAGCCGTAGCCGGAGCCATAGCCGTAGCCGGAGCCATAGCCGGAGCCATAGCCATAGCCATAGCCGGAGCCGGAGCCGTAGCCGTAGCCTTCGCCGGAGCCTTCCACGTAGACGGAGCCGTAGCCTTCGCCGGAGTCGTAGCCGGAGCCGTAGCCTTAGTCTTCGCCGGAGCTGGAGCCGTAGCCTTTACATTATTTAGTGCTTACATTGGCTGGCGTAGTTTAAGAGGAGATGAAAAAGACGCTTGGGTACGCTCATTTGCTGTCGCCTTTGCTGCAACAGGTGGGACAAGCTTTCGTGGTGCTGATTTAACTGATGCTGACTTTACAGGTGCAATTCTCAAAAATACAGATTTCCGAAAAGCCAATCTCACCCGCACTCGTTTTTATGAAGCTAAAAAACTTGACCTTGCCAGAGTGGGAAATTTAATATTAGCTAAACGAGATATTCTCAAATTACTTGTAAGTTGCAATGGTAGAGAAAAATCATATCTTGGCGCTAATCTAAAAGGCGCAAACCTCATAGGCGCAGATTTAACAAAAGCCAATTTTAAAGATGCCGATATTACTGAAGCTACCTTCCAAGGAGCTTGTTTAGAGTGGGCAAATTTGACTTTAGCTCAAGCTGTAGGTACTGATTTTACTAGTGCAAAAATGACTGGTACTTGTGTAGAAGCTTGGAATATTGAAAGTTCAACTCTATTAAATAATGTAGATTGTCGCTTTGTTTATCTTTTAGAACACCCCCAGCTTGGAACTGATGAGCGCGAACGCCGTCCTAATAGTGGCGAATTTCAACCAGGAGAATTTTTTAAACTATTTGAAGAAGTTTTAAATACTGTAGATTTGATTTTCCGTAATGGCATTGATTGGAAGGCTTTTGTGAATGCTTTTGACAATGTGCAACAACAAAATCAAGATACAGAATTATCACTACAAAGTATTGAAAATAAAGGTGAAGGGGTAGTCGTCGTGAAGGTTGCTGTGCCTGATAGTGCAGATAAAGAAAAGATTCATAGGGATTTTACCCAAAGTTATCAATTGGCACTGCAAGCTGTAGAGGAAAAATATAAAGCACAATTACAAGCCAAAGATAACGAGATAGTTATCTATCGACAACAAAGTGCTGACATGAAAGAAATTATGAGTTTATTAGCAAATAAACCTATTAATGTTCAAGTTGACAATAAATTAGAAAATAAAAATATGACTAACAGTAACGATTCCAGCCGTAGTATTAATATTGGTAATATTGGCGGTGATTTTAATGCTAGTGGGCAAGCTTTAAACTTAGGTGATATTAGTGGTACAGTAACAAATACTATTAATGAGTTACCAAGTTCAACTGAACCTGAGAAGCCGGGAATTAAGGAATTATTAACACAATTACAAACCGCCATTGAGGCTGAGGAAAATTTACCACCAGAAGATAAAGCTGAGGCGTTAGAACAGGTGAACGCTTTGGCGGAAGCTGGGAAAAATCCCCAAGAGGGAGCGATGCAAAAGGCAGCGAAAACAGCAATAAAAATTTTGAAGGGTACTGTTGCTAGTTTACCTGATGCAACTAAGTTGGTTGAAGAATGTGGTAAGTTGTTGCCGTTGATTTCTCAGTTTTTGGGTTGAGTAGGTTTATTGATTTATTTGTCAGTCCCTTAAAAAACATTGCCCCCCTCCGCCGCCGGAGAGGGGTTAAAAAAGCTCACTGCTGAAACTCAGCACTTAGCACTGCCTAATAAGCATCTTGCAACTCGTAAAAATCAGGTGAAATGTAATCCTTACGCAAGGGCCAACCCACCCAATCTTCCGGCATCAAAATTCGCTTCAGATTCGGATGTCCTTCATAGACAATGCCGAACATGTCGTAACTTTCTCGCTCTTGCCAGTCTGCGGTTTTCCAGATCCAGTAAACTGAAGGCACGCTGGGATTTTCCCTAGGTAAAAATACTTTCACCCGCACTTCTTCAGGTCTATCGGCATTGTCACCAACTTTAATCAAGTGATAGACACTGACCAAATCTTCTCCTGGGCCAAGATCAATACCAGATTGAAACTGAAGATAATTAAACCCGTAGGCATACAGGGCTGTAGAGATAGGGAGTAAGAAATCTGACTCCACCTTAATTATCTCTACCCCGTTCTTGTCGGGTTCCAACGACTCATGCTCAAAGCCATTTTCCGTCAACCACTGGGAAACTTGACCAGCTTTAACCAGGGAATCTTCGGCTGCTGGTACTGGTTTGGAATCTTCTTCAGCCACGGTTTTGTTCCTCCTTTTGTGTCTTTGCTGTCAGCAACGCAGGTGGTACTGGTAGACCAATTGCTTCTGTTAATTCCTTTGGTGGTGTGTAGCGCGTTTCTGACTGCAAATACTTACCAGTTAAAATCTGCTCCGTGGGTTTCAGGTTGTGAGTCGTGCTGTAAAAACGGTGGACTTGCTTAATTTGATCCCGTTCTTGCATTGAGTCATTAGCGATCTTTTTCCGCAGCTTAATAATTGCGTCGATAATCGCTTCTGGTCGGGGAGGACAACCAGGTAAATAAACATCCACAGGAATTAGCTTATCAACTCCACGCACAGCAGTGGGTGAATCCACACTGAACATCCCGCCTGTAATTGTACAAGCTCCCATAGCGATGACATACTTCGGTTCGGGCATTTGTTCATAAAGACGCACTAATTGGGGTGCCATCTTCATCGTAATTGTCCCTGCCGTAATAATTAAATCGGCTTGACGGGGGCTAGAACGAGGAATTAGCCCGAAACGGTCAAAATCAAATCGGGAGCCAATTAAAGCTGCAAATTCAATGAAGCAGCAAGCTGTACCAAACAGCAAAGGCCACAAACTCGAAAGCCTTGCCCAGTTATAGAGGTCATCAACCGTAGTCAGAATCACGTTTTCAGAAAGATCCTGTGTAACCGTGGGACGTTGAATGGGGTTGATGATTTGCTCTTTGTCTTGGGTTGTTAAATTTGGATTCAAGACCATTCCAAAGCTCCTTTACGCCATGCGTAAACTAGGGCGACTACAAGAATTGCAATAAAAACTAAGGCTTCAATGAAAGCCAATAGCCCCAGACGGTGGAAAGCCACCGCCCAAGGATACAAAAAGACAGTCTCCACATCAAAGACGACGAAGACTAGCGCAAACATGTAGTAGCGAATATTGAACTGAATCCAGGCTCCCCCAATTGGTTCCATGCCAGATTCGTATGTGGTGCGCCGCTCTAGGCTGTTACCACTGGGTCGTAGGAGCTTGGATGCTGAAAGTGCCAAGGCAGGCACAAGGCTGCAAATGATGAAGAAGCCTAGAAGGTACTCGTAACCGCTGAGGACAAACACAATGAATATCTACCGCTTATGGTGTAAATAAGGCTGTTACTTTCTTTTACATTATATCTTTTTGACTTTTCTGAAATCTGGGAAACAGACTCTCTTCAGGTATTTGATTCGCTTTGGGTAATGATGGAAAAGTCTAACAGGTATGTCATAATTTTTAACGTATATTTAATAATTCCTCTCGGCGAGGCCTGAGCAATGAGTGAACAAGCTAGCGAACAAGCTGTTGAAAATCCAGCATTAGACCGCTACGAGTGTCGCGCCTGCGGTTATGTTTATGAACCAGAAAAGGGCGACGATAGTCATAATATTGCCCCAAACACATCGTTTGCCGAACTCCCCATAAATTGGCGCTGTCCAGTATGTACTGCGAAAAAGACCGCTTTTGCCAATATCGGCCCTGTGGGGACAGCATCCGGTTTTAAGGAAAATCTTGGTTATGGTTTGGGTGTCAATCAACTGACACCAGGGCAAAAGAACATTCTGATTTTTGGGGCTTTGGCTCTCGGTTTCTTGTTTTTTATCAGTCTCTACGGCTTACAATAAGACCCGTTATCTTTTTTACCCAGTTGGGAGGGCGACCATTGCCCTTAAGGTTAAAAATCTAGAAAACAACTACACAAATTTAGAAACAAGTAAGAAATACTGATGCATTCAATGGGTATTGTGAGAAATTGGCAAAGAATATTTGCCTTGTTAATATTAGTCCTCATGTGTGTAGGTTGTAGCAAAGTCCCTTCCACCAGCTATAATCCTTGGGAAATTATTTCTGTGCCTACAGAAGCTAAGTTGCTGGATATTGCCTTTACTGATAACCCCCAGCATGGTTTTTTAGTAGGTGGCAATGCCACGCTTTTGGAAACAAATGATGGTGGTAATACTTGGCAACCAATCACACTGGCACTTGATGACCCCAAGTCTCGTTTTGACTCGGTAAGTTTTGCCGATCAAGAAGGCTGGATTGTAGGAGAACCTTCTTTACTACTACACACCACTGACGAAGGTCGTTCTTGGTCACGTATTCCCCTCAGTGAAAAATTACCTGGTAGTCCCATCGCTATCTATGCACTAGGAGAAAACACAGCTGAAATGGCTACCGATGTAGGAGCAATTTATAAAACTACAGATGGTGGCAAAAACTGGAAAGCCCAGGTTGAAGCAGCTGTTGGTGTAGTGCGTAATATGGAGCGCTCCGTTGATGGTAAATATGTAGCTGTGTCCGCCAAAGGTAGCTTCTATTCGACTTGGGAACCGGGTCAAAGTGCTTGGCAACCCCACAACCGCAATAGTTCTCGTCGCCTAGAAAATATGGGTTTTACAGAGAATGGTCAATTGTGGTTGTTAGCAAGGGGGGGTCAGGTGCAATTTAACGACCCAGCTAATCCTGAAGAATGGCAAGACGCGCAAAGTCCTGAGTTGGCCACAAGTTGGGGTTTACTAGATTTGGCATATCGTACTGCCAATGAAATTTGGATCGGTGGCGGTAGCGGTAATTTGCTGCGGAGTCCTGATGGTGGTCAAACCTGGGAAAAAGACCGCGATGTGGAACAGGTAGCTGCTAATTTGTACAAAGTTGTATTTTTTCGGACAGATCAGGGATTTGTTATAGGCGATCGCGGTATTTTACTTAAATACCAACCAAATATCGCCAAAGCTGACCCCATAGGAGCCGCTTAGGGACACCATACGCTTAAGTATTCGCCCTGATTTCTGAGAAGAACGTTGCAACTTGTAACTGTTTTTAAACTTTGTAGGATAATAGACTCAATAACAGTCTTCATGAAGGTAGGAATCTAAATGTCAGGTACCACTGGAGAACGTCCATTTTCGGACATTATTACCAGCGTTCGTTACTGGGTAATTCACAGCATCACCATTCCCGCATTATTTATTGCCGGCTGGCTGTTTGTCAGCACTGGACTGGCTTACGATGCTTTTGGCACACCCCGTCCTAACGAGTACTACACACAAACACGGCAAGAAGTGCCTATTGTTAAGGATCGTTTTGACGCTAAACAGCAAGTTGAACAATTTATCGGAAAGTAGTTTGGGATCATGACTAGCGGAAATAACATCAATCAACCAGTTTCTTATCCAATTTTTACAGTTAGATGGCTCGCAGTTCATACCCTAGGCGTGCCTACTGTATTTTTCTTAGGCGCGATCGCCGCCATGCAGTTTATTCAACGCTAGGAGTCAATCATGGAAAGAAGCCCTAATCCTAATAATCAACCGGTTGAACTTAACCGGACTTCGCTATACCTAGGACTATTACTAGTTTTCGTTCTAGGGATTTTGTTCTCCAGTTACTTCTTTAACTAACAGAGAACAGTTTTTGTAAATCTTTGTTTATTTGTTCGTTGTTGATTTTTTGTTAAGGGAGGAGAAAAGCTGTGTCAGCAGGAAGTGGGAGAATACCCCTGTGGGTCGTCGCTACGATCGCAGGTTTAGGTGTAATTACAGTTTTAGGCATTTTCTTTTACGGAGCCTACGCTGGCGTTGGTTCTTCAATGTAAAAATAACCTGATTCTGAATGCCATTTAGTATGGACTTTGTGGCAATTGTTTAAAAATCGATATTAACAAACCGCCTGTCTCATAGAGATAGGCGGTTTGTCGTTGGAATTAGCTCTAAAATTGGTAACGAGCTACTTCACCCATGACTAATTAGGCAATATCATCGCGTTCAATGTATAACAACAAAAACGCCATTGTTACCGCCGGAAAAACTAGACCAGTCAGGGGAACAAGAATGGAGGGCAAAAATGAAGCTGCCATAGTTAAGTTTCCTATTGAATAATAGACAATCCTCGAAAACGAGCTTACTGCAAATCCTGCCTGATTTTTTAAATTCTCAAAATTTTTAACACAGCCAGTTTCATAGGAGTTCACATCCCCAGTAACTCATCTAGCTTTAAATTTGGCAAGTCTGGAGGAATCACAGTCCGCACAACCGTGACTTTGTGACTTTCCTGCTGGGTAACTTGATGGAAAGCGATCGCCTCTAGGCGAATTTCCAAACAGCCAAAGGGAATGTTTAATTGAGTCATCACTTCCACATCTCCCTCAGGCTGAGGTAGCAAGTCTGTCAGCACATGAGGGCCATCCAGCAACCAGCGCGTTTGGCAATCTTCCACCCATAACTTAACAGCTACTTGCGGAGGCACAGCAGGCAATTCTATCCTCACTCTCACAGACTTACCAGCAACTAATTCCCCATCCGGTACACGCATCTGCGGAATCGGTAAAGGCTCAACTATTCCTCCTTCCAACAATGGAGCAGATAAGTCTGAGTTGACTTGCTCTTGCTGTTGAGAGGCACCACTGATTGTTAAATCTGCTGCCTCTATAGTATATGTATCATCTACTACAAATTCTTGTGCTAACCAAGCAGATGGTTTTGGCGGATGGACAGCCGATGCTAATTCGGGGACTGGAGGTGGTAATGCAGCGGTTTCTTCTAATAAACTATTTTCTGCATCCACATCTGCTGTGCTTTCTGTTTCCACTACTTCTAGTATTTCTGTCTCTTGTACTTCTGCTGCGATCGCATCTGCTGTGCTTTCTGTTTCTTCCTCTAGATTTAATAATGAGTCAACATCTACAGGGGGAGAAGACAGCGGCATTTGTTCATCAGGTATCTTTTGCTGGTCAAGAACATCAATAATGGATTCTGGTAGAGAAGATGCTTGGCTGTGCATCCACTTTCTAATCAGGGGAGAAGAATAAATATTATCTTGTGTGGTTAATGGCAAACTGGCTGGGGAAGTTACTTCTGACTCCGATTCATTGCTTAACTCTACATTGGCTGGGGGAGTTACTTCTGGCTCCCATGCATCCGCATATTCTGTATTATCAGGTACTAATTCCGGGGGAGATAATTCCAGTTGATTTTCATCCTCCTGGACAGGTGTATCAGTCTGTAGAGATTCCTCAACAGCCGCACTATCCAAAGTATTAACCGTGCTATTATCCTCTGCAACTTGTGTGCTAGATGCAGCTTTCACCCGTTTTAAGTAGGGAAAAGTACTGCCAAGCATCGCCACTCGATGATCTCTAATGACCAGCTGCGCTAAATTAATCGGAGCTAAGGGAGTTAGATTTTCATTTTTCTCTCTGGGTGCTGACTCTACAGAGACAGATAAATTCACATCATCAATCGCCAAACCTGTAGTGAGTGACTTGATAGCAGTGGATTGGTTCTCCGGTAGCTTTGGTAGTTGTGGCAAACGAGAATCTGCTGCTTTCTGGATCTCAGATACTGGCAATGAAGCTTCTGCTATTTCCCGTGGTTTAATTTGCGGTGGCTGTGAATGATTGAGGGCAGAAGTCCCAAACAGCCCAGAAGCATCTTTTGGGGAAGTTTTGACCAAATTAAACAGCCCTAAATCAATGCTCATAGTCCGTTCCGGCACTGTAGACTCATCTGCCGAATTGGGTGATGCGCTAGAGCTATCTAAGAAATTGAGATAACTACTTTTGGCTGCTGCTGTGATTGCCAATAATTCCGTCACATCTGCTGTAATTGTGAAAGACTTGCTAGCTAACAGAACTATTTCACCCACATCTGTAAGTGCGCCATACAAACGCATATCTGCCAAAATCAGCTTGGATTCACAGTGAATGGGGATATTAATTACAGAACTGATACTAAAGGGCAGCGAGCTATTTGGTAAAGGCTGCCGCATCAAGGTTAAAATTTCTGACTCCAGAGGCGATCGCAGTTCAATTAATAATTTTAGGGCATAGAGGTTTTCCGGATATGGTGTTTCATCCTCACCATTTGCCTGGTTTTGTAGCTCTACGCACCCGTTAATAGTGAGTTTTTCTCCCCAGCGAGCAATGTAAATTTCCCGATCTAAGGTGAGCAATAATGGCGGCGGAGGTTGTACAACTGAACTATCTTCCAGTTCCTCATGTTCTAGTAAAGTTTCAACGGTGGGTAAAGCTAAATCCATTAAATTTTGTAGAATTTGCTCTGCCGTTTCACCTTTTAACCAGACGGGACTAACTGGCTGGTCATTAACTGCACTTCCCTCTTCTATTTGAGTTGGTAAATCGGTAGTAGCCGACTCACTTTCACTGTATGCAGTCACCGGGGCTATCAATTCTTCATCAGCAATAGTAGCCGGCTCACTTTCGCTGTATGCAGTCACCGGGGCTATTAATTTTTCATCAGCAATAGTAGCTGACTCACTTTCGCTGTATGCAGTCACCGGGGCTATTAATTTTTCATCAGCAATAGTAGCTGACTCACTTTCACTGTATACAGTCACCGGGGCTATCAATTCTTCATCAACAATAGGATTGGTGTACTGGAGTGAATTAGACTCCATACTTTCCGTCTTGCTCAAGCGCTCCCGTGTTTCGTATGCTTCCTGAGACAAGACTTGCAGATTGATATTGTATAGCCACGATTGGCCGAAAAGATCCGACATCAAATCCCCAGAGCATTGCAATTCCCAAATGCCTGGCTTGAGGTGGGTAAAGGGAATTACCGCCATTAAACCTTCCGAGTTAGTGCGCCGCGATCGCTTTTGAATCCGCCGTTTTGGGGGAATTTTTTGGGTTGAAGAGTGAGTAACCCGGATTTCTACATCCGTATTAGGCAGGTTAGAACGAGCCAAAACTCTATACCGACCTTCCAAAATTTCTAAGTTTGGCGATTCCAGGGTATGCCAAGAGCGATCGCCCTGCTTCTGTATTAGAAATTGCCAGTGTTCCATTGTGAGTGATGCCCGTACCAAAGAGCAGCAGAGTCAGATTGTGCGTTATCTTGCTTGCAAGTTTACCTCAGCAACTAACAATTGCATCACCCAATGTTACTATTTGCTTCCCAGTCCGGCAACATTACCATCTACTTTACAAAAACTTTAATTACTTTACTTCTTGCACTTTCCCTAACCGGGTAAAGCGAATTTCAATCCGTCGCCGTGTCTAATCTGCTTGACGAGCGATCGCCGCCAATTCTCCACTAGGTAATATTAACTGAGCAGTCAAATAAGCACGGAATGATAAGTCCTTGAATCTTTGTTCTTTTAGCTGGATATTAAACAGCACTTGTACCACTGTTAAAGCACGCATCAATCCTAAATCAGCATTATAACCCGCTGACGATTTACCTAAAAGCAATGCACTGTTCGCCACATTTCCTAAATTCAAAGCTAGGTTAATGCCCACATTACCATTAGGTTGACTATCAGTATTTCCAATAATTTATACAATATTAATATTTTACTATGTGGTTCTATTTTCTACTTCCGATACTATTTTTTGAGAAATATAATTAAATATTGCTGGGGGATTATTGCACTTCCAGATGCAAATATATCAGCATTTCATTTTGGACACAATCATTAGTGGAGAAGGATTTTTTTAGTATTGCCAATAAATTAAAATTACTGTTAGTAGGCGAAAAAATTTTATTAAAAAAATAGACCTGTATGATTAACAAGGTCTCTTTGGACGAGAAAAAGCCTAATTTTATTTACAGGTTCATAAAAAAGGTGGACACTAGGAAATCAAAGGTATTAAACACCGTAATGGTTTTGATAGTAAGCCAAAATTTGCTGCACACGGTGCCGACTTTCTGACCTAGAGTTGGGTTGCCAAGAAATTACTAACCCAGCAATTTGGCTTTGATCATAATCAAATTGTTGAGATGACTGAGGAATTAAAGCAACTTCTACACCTTCAACTTGGCGCAAATGAGCAGCTATTTCTCGATAGACTGCTAAAGGTAAACCAGTAAATTCAATTTTTTCCTTAGTCTCCATCTTTTACGAAGCTCCGACAGTAACAGGATTTTGAGGTGTTGTCATCGAAACAGAATTGCCAACATTAGTTGTGGCTGATGGCGTTGAGTTGCTAGCATCTTCGCCCACCATTCTGGTGACTTCAATACCATATTGTTCCAGAATTACAATCGGATTGGAACCTGCATTCATTTCAATACGTTTAATTAACAGTCCATTTGCTAGTCGCTGTCCTGCCTGTACATAACGACTTGTGGTCTCATTGGGGACTTTAATAATCGCTTGGGGTTCTTTCCCAATCAGCACTACACCACTTACTGTGACTGCCTTGGCTAAGTCAGGTTGCGCTGGTGGTGGTAATACAGATACCAATGTGGGATTGGGGACAACTTGAGGCATGACTGATGGCAGAACTGAAGCCTGAATAGGAGGCTTTGGTGTTTGTGCCACATTGCTGGAAGCTACAGGAATTCTAGTTCCAGTAGAAAGCCCCGCGCTACTGATGGGCTGTCTGGGTACTGTAGCCGTAGGTAGGCGAGGTAACACCGGAACTACCCTAGTTGTAGTTGTAGTTTGAGGAACCGAAAGAACTGGCTGCCCGATAATTTGGGCAAACGGATCAGTCCGTCCTTGTGACACTATGACTACTCGCTCTGTAGCATTAGTGGGTTGGATTAAGTTAGGGGTTGCCGAAGCATTAGTAACTTCCTGGTTGGTAGATACCACCGGATTATTAAAGGATTGAGTCGCCATTGGTGGCTTTGTAGCTGGCGTTGCACTAGGCACAGGAGCAACAGCTTCTGGTGTACTTTCTGTAGTACAGCCTGCGATCGCCAAACTTAGACACGCTGCAAATGCAATTTTGGAATTTCTGCCCATTAGCCGTTCTCAAAAGCTACCGGAAACATTGCTGAAGGAAATCAACCATGCCTATTTGTATTTCAGGCAAAGTATCTTCCCGTTATAACCTACTTTTTGGAATTTTAAAGGTTATTTTTAGCACACTTAACTTGGGGTAAATGCGGCTAACCTGATAGCTTATTCATCCTCTGCGGTACCCATGAGGTGCTTTAACAAGCCCAGTCCTTTTTTCACCCTCCGGGAAACTGTAACGACACTAATCCCCAAATGTTCTGCTACTTGTTTTTGGGTCAAGTCCTGTAAAAATACGCATTCTAATACTTCACGAGTACATTTTTCTAACTGAAACAGCGCTTGTTGCAAGCGAATTTGGTCTTCTTGCGCCAGTTGAAAGCTACGATGACGCGGATCGGGGACTAATTCTCCTAAGCTAGTAGACCCATCTTCTCCGTCCAAAACGGGGACATCTAAGCTCAGAGGAGAGCGATTGACCCATGCTAATTTAATTTCTTGCCATTCATTGGGGGAAATTTCCAGTGCTGCGGCTAATTCAGCATCAGTAGGTTGGCGATTATATTTTTCGCGTAAGGAACGTGAAACGCCAATTGCCTGCTGTTGTAGGGCTAAATAACGCCGAGGAATTCGCACCGTCACACCTTTATCTCGCAGGTAGTGTTGAATTTCACCACGAATGTAGGGAATAGCAAAGGAACTGAACGCATGTCCCTTAGAAATTTCAAACTTTTCAATAGCCCGAATTAAACCCAAACAGCCAACTTGCAACAAATCATCATAGCTTTCACGACATTGATTCATCCAATAGTGAGCTTCTTTTCTCACAAGTCCAAAATTTAGTTTTACCAATTGATTGCGAATAGTTTCGGAACGAGATTGTTGATATTCTCGCAACAACTGCCAAATTTCATGCTTAAGTTCGTTGGTGACTGTAGTAGGCATAGCACCACATATATTGAGCCAATGATCATTGAATACCCGCTTATCAACAGCTACGATTGTGAAATATTCCAGAAAAAATATGCTATTTTCTCCATAAAATATATGGGAAATAACAACTTTAGCTGTGAAATACCTTAGAGGCTTGACAATCGCCCAAAATATCAATAAGCGAGGTTGGTATTTTTCTTGTTATTTAAATTCGTGATTATCTGTAGCTTTTGATGACTACATTTAAACAAAATATAAAATTACTTCTATAGTTTCAAACCGAGATTGTACCTAAATTTGTTCATTAATAAAGAAGACTGTTAATAATGATTTTACTAACTGATTTTTAGTAGGTTTCAGTGGAAATACTGTAGTTAAAAAATGAGATTTATCTAATATTCAAAATTATTAAGTAACTGTGAGTATAAATAAAGTTAATTATCAAAGCGGTTATGGTTTTTTGGCAAGTAGAAAATGTTATCTGTTCTCAGTTATGTATATTTTGGGTTGTAGTGTAAATCTAAAAATATAATGTTAAGTACTCTTCCCTGTTGCCTACTTTAGAGACATCAAAAAATTAAATTCCTCCAATACGACTATCAGATTTCTTTTCCTCAGTCTCTTCTGCCTTCCCTGCTCACCCAAGGGTACCCCTGTGGGGAAGTCCCGCAGGGATTTGATTATGTTTTGATGATATCTATGTCGTACCTCAACCATGATGAATCTCAGCCAAGCGAACAAAAAACCCATTTACGTCCCCCTAAATTTATGGGAAGCAAATGGGTAAAATCTGGTAATAAAGCTGATGATTAAAGAATTGAATTCATGAGTACTAGCTAGTAGCCATACTCAAAAGAATTTAGCCACGATTAGGTTCAACTCGGGCATAAAACAGACCGCGAATCTTGACTTCCTTCGGTTCGCCAGCACCTAAATCAGTATCAGAAGGCTGTTCGCTCTCGAAAGTGCCAGCAATTTCACCACTAGAGCTATCTATTTTTGCTACTTGTAAAGAAATTTTGCCATCGAGAATTTCCACCCGTTTGACGTTAGCGCGGGTCAAGTCTTCGTCATCTGCTTGGGCAGGTAAAGCCACAGCATTATCGTAGCCACTGACAACACCACGACCTTTGGGATCTAAGAAAGCTGCACCACGATAGGAAGGAACCTTGAAAGTACCTTCAAAGTCCGTAGAGGTGTTGATACTGGTCAAACCAGGTTGTGTTTGAGCAATTAAATCTTTGATGGTGAAGAGGAAAGGTACTGATTCACCACCAGGGAGTTTGACAGTGATGGCTTGGAAGTCCAGACCATCTGCTTCTATAAAGGTCAGGCTGTTATCTGGATTGATTTTCAAATCGCCTTGTACCTGGTCAATGGTAGAAGTGTACCTGGTCAATAATTTGCCAGAAACAAATTCTGCTGTTTGGCGTTTATTGGCTGGTTCTTCTTTCACAAAGAAAGTGGTGGGTTCCAAGCAGAGTTCTTTGATGCTGTAGGATTTGCTGGAATCAATGGGAATAGAACCACGGCTAGTTTCTGCCAACTGGGGGCATTTGTTAGCCAAGCCAGTGCCGCGAATTTGTTCGTAGGTCAGTACATCCCTACCACCGGTAGAAGCGGGAGCATCACTACAAGCAGTTAATAGGCCAAGACACACAGCCAAGAATGCAACAATTAAAGCGCGATACCTCATGGTCAACCTCAATGTCAAAAATTAATATCTAAGTTGTAAAAGTCAAATCAGCCAGATCATACGATTTTTTTTAACTCAAAATCAAAGCAGTCTAGTCTTATCTAAAAACACATAATAAGATTTTGCTCACTGAGAGGCTGTGCTAGACGCGATCGCTCACTTTTAGAAGTGATCATGAGTGCCTGTAATATGGACAAGGTACGTAAAGCTGAAATCTTTGCCCTCATAGGCTTGTAGCTTCCGAGGCTTCATCTTTGCCACTCCATAGGTGTGTACTTATGCCCTGAGAAATTAGTGATCACAGATAAAAGCCAAAAATCTTCGGTAAATTTGAGTAGACTTCAACTACACGGAGATAATGGCATGAACAATAAACAAAGTGTGGAATCAGAAAATTTGTCTGATCAATTGCAAATAATCGCAAGGGCAGTAAATAATGTCGCTCAGGCTTGCCAGGGAGATGCCATCGCTCTTTTGGGCTTGCTGCGGCATTTGGAACAGTTACATCGAGATATTCGGGATAGCGCTTTTCAAGAGAGTTTGCCGGATAATCGTCAAAAACTCTACTCTTTGCTCAAAGATATTGAGTCTGAGGGGGGCTGGCCTTACATTGAGCGCATGAGGCTAAAAGCCTTTCTGGCAATTTTGCCGCCATCCGCGATGGAAGACCACAGCGAGGCGGAAAACAGCGATGATTTGTTAGAAAGCGATCGCTCTTTGAGCTGGTAAGCTCAAACTTAGTTTTGAGTTTTGAATTCAGAATTGTTCGCGCTTCATAATTCTTAACTCATCACCTTTGTATTTAGCGCCTGGGACTGATGCCATCACAAAGAAAGCGATCGCGTTCTTCAACGTTGCGGTTGTGCTTGAGGTAATCATCTACCCAGTTGCAACCACGCAGCAGCAGGTGATCAAGATGCAAATCCCACAAAATGATTGTTTTATCATCACTAGCCGATGCCAGGGTTTGACCATCAGGACTAAAGCCAACACTTAACACAGGGGCGTGATGCCCGTTGAGGGTTTTAATCAATTTACCTTCACGGCTCCAGAGTTTGACTGTGCTGTCCCAACTGGCAGCAGCCAGCAATTCACCTTGAGGATTGAATGTAACAGCGTTGACGCTATCGCTGTAGCCCTTTAAGAGTGTTTTTAACAACGTCCCATCGTATCGCCACAACCGGACTGTATTGTCCCAACTGGCAGAAGCTAGCAATTGGTCGGTGGGACTGAAGCTCACACCTAACACCCAGCTATCGTGGGGTGAGAAAGTTTTGAGCAAAGTTCCATCTCGCCGCCACAGTTTTACTGTTTGATCATCACTGGCGGAGGCTAAAAGTTGACCATCAGGACTGAAGTTAATGCTATTTACCCAACCATGATGCCCAATTAAGGTTGTGAGCAAAGTCCCATCCCGTCGCCACAGTTTTACTGTTTTATCCTTACTGGCTGATGCTAGTATTTGACCATCAGAGCTAAAACCGACACTCATAACGCTGTCAGTATGCCCTTGGAGAGTTTTCAGTAAAATCCCATCCCGTCGCCATAGTTTCACTGTTTTGTCATAACTGCCTGAAGCCAGAATTTCACCTTTGGGGTCAAAACTGACACTAGGAACTCGTTCTGCATGTCCCCTGAGAGTTTTGTAGAGTCGAGTTTCTATTTCACCGTTATTAGTATTTCGTTGCCAAAGTTTCACTGTGCGATCGCGACTACCAGAAGCCAACATATTACCTTCAGGACTCCAGGCGATGCTTAATACTCGATCTTGATGCCCTTGAAGAATCGGTAATTTTGGTGCTTCTACATTCCACAGTTTGACGCTTTTGTCATAACTGCCTGATACCAATAGTTGGCTGTCGGGACTAAACGCCACGCTAGACACAGCGTCACTATGCCCCCTCAAGGTTTTGAGTAATTTACCGTTGACACTCCAGAGGTTAATGGTATTGTCATCGCTACCTGAAGCTAACTTTTGACCATCAGCACTAAAGCTAAGGCTCCAAACTGTACTATTGTGTTCCTGTAAATTTCTATAAACTTGAAAGTCCCAACTATCTTGACTATTTATCCCCAGTTGCCACAATTTAACTGTGCTATCTCGGCCTGCTGATGCTAATAATTTCCCATCTGGGCTAAAAGTAACAACTGTCACGCCTTGATGATGCCCTCGCAAAGTTTTGACTAGACTGCCATCGCGCCGCCAGATTTTTACTGTTTTGTCGTCACTAGCTGAGGCGATAAATTCACCATTAGGACTAAAGGTGACCCAGTTAACCCAACCTTGATGTCCCTTGAGGGTTGTGACTAAGCTGCCATCTTGACGCCAAATTTGGATAGTTTTATCTTTGTTGCCAGTAGCCAGTAATTCGCCATCAGGACTGAAACTAACGCTGTAAACCGAATCGTTTTGTTCTGCTAAGGTTTTCAATGGTTTGGGGTCAAATACGCCCGTTGTGGGGTTTTTTCGCCAGATATGTACAGTTTTGTCTAGACTAGCTGAAGCTAAGGTTTGGCCATCCGGGCTAAAACTAACGCTAGTAATAGCATCGGTATGTCCTTTGAGTTCTTGCAATAAATTACCGTCAGAACGCCACAGTTTTACCGTTTGATCTCGACTACCGGATGCTAATAATTGACCATCAGGACTAAAACTTACGCCCCAGACAATATCTGTGTGTCCCTCGAAGCGGTTTACTTCCGTTACCCCATAAACGGCTTGTTGTAGGGCTGTTATCACCCGCATTTGTGTTTCTGCTTCCACGCCCTTTGCTTGTTTGAGTTTTCTCCAAGCCCGCAAACTTTCTAGCAAAGCATCAAATTCTTTATTTGAGTTAAATAGGGCTTCACTTGTGGCGGCGATCGCGCCAATTTTTAAATTGGATTCACTACGTTCAGCGCGCATCGTTTGGCTAATTGCTGCTCTTTTTTGTAAGTCGGCGTGCCACCATAAGGCAGCGATTGTGCCTCCCATAATTGCCAACAATACACCTGCGATTCGTGCTTCTTGCAATCGCCGTTGTAGCACCAAATTTAACTGCTCTTGTGATAGCTTGTGGGCTACTTCTACTTTGTTTTTTTCAAATTTTATTTTTTCTAATTCGGCAACTATGCCATAGTTATTTTTTTGACGAATCGGTTCTACTAAATAATCATGAACAAGTTGATAGCGATCGCCTACCTCTTCTCGCAACCGTAAGACTAAACCTGAACCCACTAAAATTGCTAAAATTAACTCCCATGCCAATTCCACATCATATTGTTTTTCGAGGGCAACGGCTAAATCAGCTTTGGTTTTTAACGGGCGCGTGCCTTTTTCATCTGTTAACTCAAACAATAATTGCCAACTCAATTCTTCATTTTCTTGACCACAATCTTTAATTACCTCTTCCAACCAGCGCTCTACGAGTTTTTCTGAACCGCCACAATGCGTATATTGTTCCAGGGTAGTAATGTTATCTGCTTGTAGTTGTACACCCACTATTTGTAATTCGATGGGATGTACTTCCCCGATTTCTCCTGCTAAATCTTGCACTAATTTATGAATTAAGTCATCGCTTAATTCATAGTAAGAACGTTGGGTAAAACTTTTAATAATACCCGTAGTATCTTGAATAGAAAAATTACCTAAATAATAACGAATGTCTTTATCAAGAATGTTTTTATTGATTATACATAAATCATATAAAGTATCGTTGTTTTTGTTGCTTAAACGTTCAAATTCTAATAAGTAATGTAAGTAGTCTTCTCTTAAAGAAAGAATTATTTTTAAATGGGCAATATTTAAACACTTACTAAAAAATTTATAAAAATTGGTTATTTGTTGAGAATTACTAATAAAAAAGAATTCTTCAAATTGGTCAAAAATAATAATGATAGTGTAATTGCGTTCAACGGCTAATTGTAGTTTTTCTAAGAGAATATCTGAAGTAAAGTCCGTAGCAATGGGTATATCTGTTTGCGCTAATGCCCTGTTGATACTACTACCCAAGGCAGTAACCCAATCGGTATAAGCAGAGATAATAATAGGCAAAGGAATACGTTCACCGATGATTTTTGCCTTTAATGCAGGTATTAATCCCGCCTTGAGAATAGAGCTTTTACCAACACCAGACGGCCCATGAATTACTGTAAGTTTGTAGTCAGCACGGGTAATTCTTTCAATTAAGCGATTAACATCTTGCTGCCGCCCGGAAGCAGCTATTTCCCGCGCCACATCTTCAGGAATAAATGGTGCTGTTTGCGTTTCTAGAACTGGGTTAATTCGGAACCGTTGCGGCTGCAATTGACTGGCACCAATGAAGGCACGAAAGCCATACTGATGTTCTATTTGGATTTTTTCTTGCTTGAGGTGAAAGGCTTCAGCGTAGTCATGACGCTCATAAAAATAAAGCGATCGCAACTCTTCTAATATCTCCAAATATAGTGATGGCTCATACTGTAGCTCACAAACTACCTTTGCCCATTCCAAATTACTGATAGCTTCCTCGCATTCGCCCATATGCCTTTGTGAACGTGCCAGCAACAACAGGTACCAACTTTCTTGTTGTCGTGAAACTTCCGTTGCCCGTTCTGCGGTAGCAAGTGCTGTATTGGCTAATTCGTGAGCTAACACCCAATTAGACTCAGAAGCCGCCACATCTGCTAAAAAACCATAATCTTGAGAAACTTGTGCTGGCAGACCATACTTTTCATGCAATTGCAAAGACTTTTGAGCTAATTTTTTTAATTCTTGCCAAGCTTGTAAACGTTGCAACATTTCACACGCAGGCAAAATAAATTTAGCAACTAAGTCTTGTCTTGCTTCTTTTTCTAATACCTCAAGACATTGTTTAAACAACAAAAAAGCTTCTTGACAGTAACTTTGGTTAGCACTGGAATTTAAGTCTGCCATGCGGCGATAACACAGACCTAAATGACATAATACTACTGCCTGCCAAAGCCGATGATGTGAAGTCATTGCTCCTGCTTTTAAAGTGTCTAATTCACCACCAACAACTATGTGCTGTTGCCACAGAGATAAACTTTGTTGATAGTGACCTAAAGCATCATCAATTTGATCATTGGCATACTTATCTCTCCCCAACACAAATTCTAAACTAGCTTCTAATTCTGGTTCTAATTGAATATCATATAAGCGCAACAAATCACTCCGGGCTGATTCAATTTCATGGCGATGTTGTGATTTGGGGGCTAAATCAAGAGCCGCATTAGATAAAAATTTATCAGCACCCGCTTCTAAAACCTTGGCAAATAAAGATTCTGTCTCTTGTCGAATCAAGGCAATTAAATCTTCTTTTGCCATTTCAAATTTAATTGTGGTGGCAGCCCAGCTTTTAAAGTCAGGTGCTAACCGAGAAAGTAATGATGCCACTTCATCTTGAAGCCACAATACCAGTGGAAACGGAAAAGTAGCTGCATAAATATCTCGTGCCTGGTTAATTCCAATTAGTAAGTCATCAATAGCGATTATTGACTCTAGTCCAAAAACCATGACAGCTGATGGCAAAGAATCTGTAACTACAGCAAGATGATCAAGAAATAATTCTGATGCTATTGTGGTATGTAAGGCAGTATTAGATGCCTGAAGACATATCTCTTTTAAATTAATATCTTGAGTAAGAGAGCGAATATCTTCGAGAATTTGCTCACGTAATTGCCCATAATTGCACCGGACTAAAATTACAGCAAATTGACCTTTTGATAGCTTAATAGATCTAACTAACCTTTGCAGAGAATGTTGATTATTGTGAGCGCCTACTACTACCGATTGTCGCTGTGTCATAACTGAAGATTGAGCCATAAAAGAAGGATAAAAATTTCACATCAGAAATTCCATATCAAAATAAAAAATTAAAAAAGGCACCTGTACCGCTATGGGGAAGTCAAAAGGAGCCAGTACGTTGCTGAGGCAGTCCAGTCTTAGGAAGTCACCCTGTTGGTAGGGTTTCCCGACTTGAAGGGATTGACATTCAACAAGCTATTATTTTGGGCTTTTGAACTTTTTCAGCAGACTCTATTTAGTCCGCAGAGTACTAGTGGCTTTTCTAATTTCTCATTTTGTAAATTCAGTAGTGCTATTGGTAATTTTGGTTTGAATTTCTGAAAATTTGAGCTTGTTACTTGTTTTGTTGCCAAGCGATGACTTTTGCTGTCTCTGCTAATGCTGGACTAATACCAAACCATCGCCCTACAGGATCGCGGTATTCAAACAGATACATACTTCGCAATAAGCTTTGATAGTCAGATTCACCTTTGACAGTCTGTTGTTGCATGACTTCAAATAATAATTCCCACTGGCATTCATCAATAGCTAATAGCAAATCATCACGGTAATCTTTAATTACTGCTTCTAAACAATCTCTAGAGAACGGTGGATCTTGCCGTTGGAGGCAGCTATAAAGTAAACCTAATAAGTTACGGATGTGTCCACCACTGACGCGACAAATCCGTTCGAGAGTTTCCAGGTGGTCAAATAATTCGGTGATTAATAACAACCTGTCATTACTAGGAATTTGGGGAAAAGCTCTTGCCAATACTAGTTGGCGTAACAGAGACATACCTGGTTCGTAGTCACTGCCATCTCTTTGCCTTACCCTTACCATTGGCAATACCTTAGGCGCAATACCCCCACCCAAGCGATTTTTCAAGGTCTCATATTCGTTAGAGAAAATTAACGCTAAGGGAATTGTATAAACTAAGTGGCATTTCAGACGGCGTAACTGTTCGCCTCGGTCGATGAAGAGATACTCTGGTTGTGTCCGTCCTGATGCTAAGGGACGCATATCAACTCTATCCAGGTTATCTACGATGACCACCAGTCCTTTTTGTCCTCTTAACTTGAGTTGTTCGATAGCTTTCTCTAACACCTCTTCGTTAATGGCTTGCAAAATACTATTGGTGCGTGGTTCTAAATATTGCCTCAATTGATTTCGTAACTGAGTGCTATCTTTGGTTTTGGCAGTAATTTTGGCAATACCTAAAGACAGCTCTGCTTGTGCAGTTAAGTCAATAGGAGTTTGCAAAAAATCCCCAATTTCTCGAAAAAGATTGGTAAAGTAAGTAGGTTTTAGCTTGATACCGATCGCTTCTAAACTCGCACTCACTTGACGGGCTACACTCAGCAAAATATCACTGATATCGAGATCCGCCATATCCAAATCTTGGCTGGATTCAAAATAAACCACGTGAAATCCTGCCACTGCCAATTCTGCTTTCAGGCGTTGTAATTCCGTGGACTTACCACAGCCGATATGACCTGTAAATAGTTGGCAGGTCGGCTCATCTGGAGAAATTCGAGTGATAGTACGTTGCAATTCTTCAACTATCTTGCACCCACGTACATCAGCAAAATCTATGTAATACTGCTGATCAAGTATGTCACCCATATTCAGGGTGTAGCTGGGGTTACATGCTTTGTAGAAGCGCGATAAATTCAGTGTATTTATCATGTAGATGCGGTTTTGGTTCGTATTCTAAAATACAAGCTATTTAGCTTTTTTTGTAGACACATTATTAATTCAAAATTTGTATCTACCGAAAGACAACACTATAAGCGGGATCGCTACAAGTAAATGTCAGTAATTTGCTAAAACTTCAGTTATCCCTGATACGTACAGTATATCCGTCTTTTTTACAGATGTATTGAGCTTTTGACAATCTTTAAGTTAATTTAGACTGAGTAAAAACCCATGTATCTTAGTTGACTTGCAAAAAAAAACTACTTACTATTGTAAGCCTCAATTTATGTAGTTGCTTTTGGTTTAGCATATTGTTTTTCTTTGTCTTGACAAGAGGGGGATGAGGGATTATTCGTCATGGGGAAGTTTCTTTTGCCCTACACTCCGCACACCCCGTACCCTGGCTTCTTTTGAATGTGTGAGAAATTTGCACAAGAAACCTATTGGCACTCATCTGGTAAAACACAAGTTGTGCTATGTTTGTCGATAATTTTTTGTAGCCTTCTTAGCACCTGTAATAAGCTGTTACCCTTAGTGGTGCAGAAAACTTTTTGGAGTCTCAAGTTGAAAAAACAGTAACAC
>NZ_CAWUDM010000091.1:0-24118 GCF_963920855.1 Nostoc sp. CCY0012
CCCTTGTCCCCCTGTCCCCCTATCCCCCTGCTTCTTCACTCGCAGATGTTTTCGGTAATTTCCTGCTTTTTACCATTAAATTTCTCAAATATGCAGAGATGGGACGAATAACCAAATTCATCATCGCGCTCTTGATATTGTTGAATCCAATTTTGCAGAAACTCAAAAGTTTGTGCTTGCTCTGCGGCTGATTGAAATTTTTGCGGTTCCCAAGGACGATTACGATTATTTTCCAGACACTGATCAATACTGGGATTGAGGAAGTAGATTTCAGTGGAGAACTCTAGAGCAATATTAATGAGGTTACTGTAGCAACCTTCAATGACCCAAGAAGGATGATTTTCGATAAAATCTCGTAAATCCTTGGCTGAATCTTCGTGAGGACGCCTGATGGCAATTTGACTAGCTTCCCAGACAATGGTGTCCAGATCGAGAACTGGAAGCCCTAAATTTTTACCGAGCCTTTTAGCGAGTGTGCTTTTTCCGGAACTAGAATTACCAAAAATTAAAATTCGAGCCATTGCTATTTTTTGATGACACCTTGAAGAGATCGCCAACCATACCCTAATATTTGTCCAGTAGTTAAAAGCTGATATCCAGCAAATAATAAGGCAGATGAGGTAATCAGTATTAATAAATTGGTTGAGGCAAAAATATTACCTGTAAAAATAATTACTGCAATGCCAAATGCAATTAAAATCCATCCTATGTTGCGGTTGATCCGTTTTTGGCAAAGGACGAAAATTCCCGCACCACATAGCAGGATACCTGGAATGCGAAAAAACATACCAACTTGAATATTTGCAGTTAAAATTATAATTCCAGTGACAATCAATACTAAGCCTAAGAATTTGCTTGTGGTATCTACTGAAGTTACTTTGCTGTTTTCAAAGGCTTGATGCTGAATGGAAGTATTAACTAAAGAGGATTGAATGTGTCGTTTATTTTGAAAAATAAATGTGACTTTAGCACCTTGTCCCAGGTCTATTTTATCACCCCAGTTAAGTTGATAAGGCGTTTTTGGCTCTAACCTAATGTCATTAATAAATGTGCCGTTAGCACTACCTAAGTCTTCTATAAAGTAATTACCACCTTCTACGCGCACCTGGGCATGAAGGCGTGAAACTACATCAGCATTTGGCAATGTAGAAACATCTATATCCGGTAACCCTTGGTCATGGGGCTTACCTATCACAATTACTGCAAGATGCGATGGTAAATCAAAACTCGTATTAGTTTGGACATGAAAAAACTCTAAACTCAGCCCTGTGTCGTTGTACATGTTGATGTTTTGCATGGCTTGTTTTTGGGAGCAATTTCGCGGCGAGTTAGTTAAATTTTACGCGATCGCAGCTTACTAATGTTTATTTTAGTTGCCAATTTTACACACTATCAGATTTTATCGGAATTTTAATCCAAAACTCTGTACCTTTGCCCAGTTCTGATATACATTTCAAGCTACCGCCATGTTTTTCGACAATAATTTGATAGCTAATTGACAATCCTAATCCTGTACCCCTACCTACAGGCTTTGTGGTAAAAAATGGATTAAATAATCTGGCTATGACTTCTTCTGACATACCGATACCATTGTCAGCAATCCGAATTGAGGCATAATTTTCTTCTAAAAGTTCGGTGCAAATCCAAATCTGCGGTTTCTCTGTTGTTTTGTTATTGACGGTTGCAAAATGCCCACTAAACATAGATTCTTCTAAGGCATCCATAGCATTGGTCAAAATATTCATAAATACTTGGTTTAACTGCCCAGGATAACAATCAACTAAAGGTAATTTAGCATATTCTTTAATAAAAGATATCCCAATTCCATTACCATTATCTTTCCAGCGGTGGTGCAGAATTAGCAATGTATTTTCAATACCTTCGTGAATGTCAACTAATTTTTTATCGGCTTCGTCTAGACGAGAGAAGTTACGTAAACTCAAGACAATTTCCCGGATACGATTAGTACCCATATTCATGGAAGTCAAAAGTTTAATTAAATCAGCAGCGATAAAATCTAAGTCAATTTCTTCAGCAAAAGTTTGAATTTCGGCATCGGGATGAGGATAGTGTTGCTGATAAAGGTGTAATAGTTCGAGTAACTCTTCGATATATTCATTAGCATGGGATAAATTACCATGAATAAAATTCACTGGGTTATTAATTTCATGCGCCACCCCAGCTACTAATTGTCCTAAGCTAGACATTTTCTCATGTTGTATCAGTTGCGATTGAGTTTGCTGTAACTTATGCAGAGTTTCCGTGAGTTTTTCAGCATGAGTTTGGGCGGCTAAAGTGGCAGTTTGACTTTGGGTGTAAAGTTGGGCATGATCGATAGCGATCGCTAGTTGATCTGTAACAGCTTGCAATAGTCCAATTTCACTATTACTCCAAACACGTCCACCATGACAATGGCTGCAAGCGATGGCACCAAATTCTCCAGAATGGCTTTTAACGGGTAGTATTAATTGAGAGGTAATTCCTAACTCAATCAGAAAATTTTGTATATCATCATGGATGTATATTTCACTGTGAATATCGTCGATACAGATTAATTCCTGATTTTTGAGAGTTTGAGTCAAAAAATTATTGTTTGGCAACGAAATATTGCCTAGCATTGTAGGTAATTGTGGGTTCCGGGCTTCATGGGTAATTGTCAAACTTGGCTGAGACGAATTAGGCAAGTAACGTAGAAAATAGCAACGGTCAATTTTTAATAAGCTACGAATTTCTGTGACGGCTGTTTCTAAAATAGTATCAAGGTCAAGGGAACTGCGAATTTGACTAGCTAGACCTAATAGTAAAGCTTCCCGACGACTTAATAGTTCTTCTCTAGCCCAAATACGGTCAATTGCTACAGCAATATTATTCGTAATCCATTTCAGTAGGTTATCGGTGGGTTCGGTAAATAATTGCTGGCCAAATAAAGCTATAATTCCAATTAATTGTTTTTCTACGATTAAAGGATAAGCACAAAATCGTAAAGTTGATAATGCAGAATCTAAAAATTGTTCTTGATTAATTTTAATTTCTTCATTACAAATAGTTTGATGATTTTGATTGATTAAGCCAATGATATTATTGGCTACAACCATATGATTGGGAAAATCCTGAGTCTCTCTTAAAGTATTACAAGTTGCTTCTGCACAATGAACACCCGCTTGCAGTTGCAGTTGCTTTGTTTGTCGCTCAAAAGTCCAAATACAAACAAAAGCGATATCTAAATATTGAGAAATAGTATTTGTACAATTTTGGAGTATTTCTGTCAGTGTACCACTTTGAGATAAAGACAAACTAACTTCTGCACTCAATAAAGACAAGCGCGATCGCTCTAATAAAGCTAACTCTGAAAGTTTACGCTCTGTAATATCAGTCCGAATTGCTACATATTGTTCTGGCTTTTTATCTTCATTTAACATTGGCACTATGAGAGTATCTACCCAATAAGAAGTACCATCTTTTGCTTTATTTTTTACTTCTCCTTTCCAATGTTTACCTTGGGTAATAGTTTTCCATAAATCTGCAAAAAATTCTTGGGAGTGATAACCAGAATTGATGATACGGTGGTCTTGTCCTAACAGTTCTTCTCTTGAATATTTGGAAACATCGCAAAACTGGTCATTTGCATAAGTAATAATCCCTTTTTTATCAGTAATAGCGACCAACGAATGGGCATTTAAGGCAATTTTTAAAGTTTCTAATTCTCGAATAGTATTGCGTAATTCATTTTCGTTTTTTTTATTGGAAGTAATATCACGTGCTACTGCATAAATCAAATTTTCATCCATGAAAGGAGTTGCATTCCAGGATAACCATTTGTAAGATCCATCCCGACAAAGATAGCGGTTTTCAAAAAAAACTGCATCTACAGAATTTGTTAATTTTTGCGCGACTAAAATAGTTGATTCTTGATCATCAAGATGAACAAACTCAAGAAATGGTTTCTCCAATAAATCCTGAGTTGACCAACCGAGAGTTTTTGCCCATACCGGGTTTAAATGTTTAAAATAACCATCAAAACCGGCTATACAAAGTAAATCTAGAGAAAGGGAGAAAAATCGTGAGTATTTTTCTTGTGATTCTTGACTATCTAATTGAATTTGTTCGCTCATTGTCTAGTTTCCTGATATATTAAATAGTTTTCATTACCAACGAAAATTAAGCTTTTAAAGCCTCTTTCTCCTTGCAGGGCTATAGTGTACACACAAGTCTTATCAAGTTGCCTAACAGCGTTTCGATCCCCCTAAACCCCTTCAGGGATGCGCCTTCGTCGTAGAAAAAAGGGGGGAAAGAGTCAAATTCCCTCTTAAAAAGTTGGATTTAGAGGGAGAAAGTCATATTTTGTATGCAGCACAGAGATGTGTGTACACCGCAGCCTTGCGGAGAGAAGAGGTTTTGATAGGGGGTTTTAAAATCCGTCGAACTCACATTAAATAAATCAGCCTAAACTTTAATTCATACCCTAATGAATATATATTTCCCTTCATAAACACAAAATCATCGCTGACGTAGTTAATTTAAGATAAGAAGTATTAAGCCAAATTTTTATACGCAAAATTTGACTATATTTTTGTCATGTATATTAAGTAATTACTCAATATAAATAACATTTAGTAAACTTTAATTTGTGAATATATTTAGGTATAAATAATTAAGCAATACTACCCCGTTTTCTGGCTTCTTTGTAAGAAGTTCCCACATTTCTCAAGCCTGCTTTAATCATTTGTCGTTCTAAAAGGGCAAAGAAACGAGATCTATCGCCACCTCTGACTACCGCCTGATTATGCGCCTCCGCGATCGCAACGGGATAACCATAACCTTTTTGCACCTGTGCCAACATTAATCCCAGTGCTTGGTCAAACGTAAATGTATTCTCTGCTACCCAGGATGGAATTTCTATGCGGGCAATTTCCGTACCCACGTGGACATAGCAGAAGTAAATAGTTTGGTCTGCGTAGAGTTCCAAAATCCGGTTATTACTGCGCCATAGTGGGCCGCGTTGTCCTGGTTTTAGTTGGGTTCCCCACAGGGCGGTATCTCGCAACGGTTCAAAAATTTTACAAGGGACTTTTTCTAACTGGTTTGGGCAATGAGTTAGACAGTCGGGGGCGGGATGGGGACAAGCTAACAACCTTAAGAAGTTCATGCCTTCGATATTACGAGAGGCACTAAGATAACCCATTAAGGGAATTTGAGCATCACGCATCTGCTGCCACGCTTCGAGGATAGGGGGTAAGATGCGATCGCGTGCATCAGTGGGTAACTGTTCTAAAAACCAGTAAATTAAGGAACCATCAACCATTGCTAAAGCTGGCGCTGCTGTTTTTGCTGTACAAGCCAATTCTGCCAACACCGTGGTTTCAGAAGCGGTACGACAATAACTCATCCAGTCTTCAGTTCTAATTCCCCACTGGCGAGATACATATAAATCTTCTGGGCGATAAAAGACTTCTGGCAAACTATCTAGTAAGGGTTGCAGATTTTGTCCGTAGTGTAAGACGACTCTACCTATATTCAGCAGATAGCAGTAAGCAATTTCGTGATGGTTGGGGGCAATTTGGGAACCATCGGTAGCGATGACGGTATGTACTTTGGGGGGAACCGGGATATCAATGCAGGTTTCTAGCGGCTCAATGGGGGTAGCATTAGCAAAGAGGATGCGATCGCGCCATTTCTCTTGACGGTCAATTAAATCTTGTTGAGACACGAAAGCATTTTTTAGGTGTTTTTGCGCCAATTCTAAACGCTGGCGACTAGCAGCAGCTTCTGTGGTCAGATGCTGACTTAAACCCTGCATTTGCCGCGCCAATTTTGTTAAATCAAGCATATGATATCTGGTTGCACTCAAAGATCAGTAGGGAGTGGGCTTGCCATGAGCGTAGCTGAATGGGAGTGGGGAGTAGGGAGTAGGGAGTGGGGAGTAGGATTTTTGTTGAATGCAACTTAATTGCCGTTAAGTTTAGATGACAGTAATTTTCTCACTAACCTTAATATTACAGACACCCAGAGAAATCTTTAGCAAACTGAGACAGAGATAATACTTGAATTCGCAGATCATCTTGGGCTGCCTTTCTTTCTGTGTGGGTATTATAGCCCCAGTCTGCCAAGAAGAGTTTCACATCATCGAGGTCTGTTTGCTGTTGAACTAAATGTAATGTCTTGAGTCTGTCTTCTATAAACCATACACTAACTGGCTTTTTCTCTGCCGCCTGGATTAATTCGCGCAGAATTTCGTATTTAGGACGCTTGACTTCTTTGCCAAAAATAGATGTTGGCGGTAAATTTAATCCTTCTCTCTGCAACAATTGCTGGACAAAGCGCCCTTCTTTGGTGGTGATAATGTACAACTTGACTTCACTAGCCAGCGTCACTCTAATTTTTTCAATCACCCCTGGATAAAATCGATGCAGACTTAGCCAACCATTTAAATCTGTAGTAATCCATTCATCCCGCAGATTATCTAGTTTTGCACCAACTTCTTTTGCCAGCAAATTATGGTCTAACAAAATTTGGGGGGTGATATTTACCCATTCCCGCAAGATTTTTTCCTCAGGAATTTCATCTACCAAGGCCTTGATTAAAATTGGCATTTCCCAACCTGTTTCAATCACAGGTCTAAGACGATAAAATCTCAAAGCTAAATCATCAGGTGGTGTATTGTTAGCAGGCGACCAAATTTGACAATAGGTGCGCCACGCCACTTCAAAATATTCAATTAATCCATCGCAAATTACTCCATCAAAGTCTAGGGCTAGAATTGTGGGACTACTGGTGGTCATGGTCTTGAGGAATAAACTGCTGTTGTCAGATTAGCTGACAAATCCCAATTATGGAGTAATTTTTGTGAGGATTTCATAATTTATCATAGCGATCGCAGTAGGTGTTGGCAAAAGCGGCGCCAGTGTTTTGATCTTAAATATTGCGAATATTGCACCTAGTACCGCAAGGTGGAAGTCAACAGTCATCCTAACGGTATAGTTTTCGCCAGAGTAATGCCCCAAAATATAGATTTTTGTGCGTGATAAACATTTTTTAAAACTCTATATTAGTATGCTTTTTGATATTAGAGAATCATTCAATATAGTTACTGTATTTTGTAACCGTAGCTACCAAATATAATTTAAATTTCCCACCTTAGAAAGTTTTCTTTACACTAAAGGTAGAGGCTGATTTTATTAGCTGTACATAGAATCAAGATAACCGCAAATATCTATTTATCAGATTTTATGTCAAATCATATAGTTAAAAATCATGAGATTGCTGAAGACCATAGTGATCAAAATTCAACTATAGAATTAGAATTTGCAGTGTTTATTAGTAAATTCAAGACGGGGATTTGGCTAGTTGGGATTCCATCTTGGATTTTTGGAATAACCGATAGAAGTGTAGATGCATTGGCTGATGGTTATTTATCTGGTGGAGAAATCTTTCAGCTTTTTACAACATCCCTATTTTTTTTAAGTTGGTTGTATTTGAAACCTGAAACTACAGTCAATAATCTGGAAAATAACCAATATTCAGGATGTGTATGCCCCAACGAAGCAAATAAGTTTGCTTTAAAAAGGCGACATATGATTAGCCAAGAGTATATTTTACCTTTTCCCTACCTGTGCCAAATTTATCATCTACTAAACTTAAAACATTTAGAAACTGTTCACGGCTTAAGCTTAAATAATTTAAAAATATTAAATATTAGCCATTTTCAACCAACAAGTATTGGAGGAATAATCAAATTTCAAACAGTTTTAGATTCTCCAGTCAATGCTCTGAGAATTTGGCGCCAACCAATAGTTGAGGTAGATTTAATATTACATACTCCCTATACTATTGAACTGAGTATTCCGGTTTACAATGGCAAAAGAATAGTTGTGATATTTCAAGCCTTCCCCTTAACAGAGAAGGAGCATCAATTATTTATAGATATTTACAGTGATTTAGATTGGCCTAAGCCATTACTGCAAATACTCTTACATTTTGCTTCTTGTTTGACACTTTTTGAAGATTTACCCTATCTACGCAACTTGGCTGAAGTAAATATTGAGCGTTTATTTAAATTAAGTAAATTTTCTAATAATGCTAATACTTTACTCTTTAAAAGATTTGTAGAGTTATATGGGACAAGTGGTGCAACAACGAAATTAATTGAAGGAAATCATTAATATTAGAGGTTAGAGGTTAGAGAAAAATTTACTTTATTTCCCTCATCCTCCTGATTTCTAATATTTGTCAGTCACTGAATTTAAGCGCGTGCTAGTAAGGGGGCGGCTGCTAGTAAAGTTTTTGTATAGGGGTGTTGAGGATTGGCAAAAATCTCCTTAGTCGGCCCTGTTTCGACAATTTTGCCGCTGTTCATCACCGCAATGCGATCGCACAAAAATCTAGCTAACCATAAATCATGAGTAATAAATAAATAAGTTAGTTCAAATTCTGTTTTTAATGCCAACATTAAATCTAATACTTGCGACTGGACGCTAGCATCTAACATACTCACAGGTTCATCGCAAATCAATAATTTGGGACGAGTAATTAAAGCCCTGGCGATGGCTACTCTTTGCTGCTGTCCTCCAGATAAATCTGATGGGTAACGCTGATAATACAGTTCTGGAGGTGTTAACCCAACTTTCTCCAACATCCACAAAACCTGTTCTTTAGCTTTTTTGACATCAGCAAGATGATGAATAAATAACGGATCAGCTATACTTTGTCCCACTGTCATTGCTGGATTCAAACAAGCATGGGGATCTTGAAAGATCATTTGCATTTGTCGGCGTGAAGAACGAATTGCTGGACGCGATAAAGTTGTTAAATCTTGTCCTAAAAATTCAACTTTGCCAGATGTCGGACGAATAAGTTGCAATATTGTCCGAGACAAGGTACTTTTACCGCAACCAGACTCGCCAACTAAGCCAAAAATTTCCCCCTGATACAATTCCAGGTTAATTCCATCTACTGCTTTAATTGTTTGTCCTGACCTTTGCAATAATCGTTCCACAAAATTCGGTTCTATTGTGTAGTGTTGCTTTAATTCCGTCACCGTTAATATTGGTTTAGCAACTCCCCCACTCCCAACTCCCCACTCCCCACTCCCCTCATCCACTGCTTGAATATGCAAAGCTGCTTTTAATAGCGATCGCGTATATTCATGTTGGGGTTGTTTAAATACAGATTCGGTAGCACCCATTTCTACCATTTTGCCGTTATACATCACACCGATGCGATCGCAATACTCGCCCACCATTGCCAAATCGTGAGAAATCAACAGCAGCGCCATGTTTTCCTCGCTGCATAGTCGCGTTAATTCTTGTAAAATCTGTGCGGAGACGGTGACATCTAAACTGGTGGTGGGTTCATCAGCCACAATTAACTTGGGATTGAGAAGCAAAGCCAAGGCGATGGCTACCCGTTGTCGCATTCCCCCGCTAAATTCATGGGGATACTGAGACCAACGATTTTCGGGAATATTGACTTTTGCTAAAGTAGCGATGGCTTTTACTTTGGCTTCCCGTTTGGATAATTCCGGTGCATGTGCTTGCAGTGTTTCGATGCAGTGGTCACCAATGGTCATTAATGGATCAAGCCGTGTCATGGGATCTTGAAAAATTAAGGCCACTGCTTCACCCCGAAATTTCCGCATCGCTTGGGGTGCTAAATCAAACACAGACTGTCCTTGAAATGTCACCCGTCCGGTAACTCGACTAGACGGGGGTAACAAGCGCATTGCAGCCCTTCCTAGAGTGGATTTACCACAGCCAGATTCTCCCACCAATCCCATTCTTTCACCGCGTTGTAAGGTAAAAGACACATCATCAATTGCCCAGTTTATTGCTTCTTCATCGTGCTGAGGATAAGCAACGCGTAAATTTTCGATACAAAATAAGGCTTCACTCATAGTTAGCTATCAGCCCTGAGCCACCATCTGGGATAATTTTAAATTTAAGCTAGTGTATCAGATTTACAAAAGTGAGCGCATATTTCTAGGGCGATCGCAGATTCATCTTACAAAGCCTTTCTGATGACCTCAGTATCCAGTTCTAATAATTCCGCTATCTCCTGAATACTGAGTCCCCGTTGCACCAGCTTTGGTAAAATCTTTAATTTAGTTTTTAGTTCGCCTGCCTCTTCACCTTCTGCTTTAGCTTCTTGATAGACTTTAGTATCTTTCAGCAAGTTTAGATTTAGCATAGCTTCTACTTCCTCACGGCTTAAATTAGGAAACTTGTAGACGATGATAGTCTCTATAAATTCTATAACTTTTCTTTGGCTGAGAGTGTCAGGTAACTCTTCTTGGACTTGATCAATAAGGGTTTTGGCTAATTCTCCGGCTTTGTTTTCACTTTCTACAATCAAACGGACAATTCCTAATCCCAGAGAATCATCTGGTACATCTTCCAGTTCGTCTAAATAAAAGCGACGTAAATGTGGTTCCAACAAGGAACGATAACGTAGGGGATAGTTACGTTCATTGCTGCGTTTATCATAGATAACTATTGCCAACCAGTCAGGGTTAGGTGGCTGATATTGGGTGAAGTAAAGGAAAATACTGGTAAACAGTCGGTCATAAAATTCTTCATCTTTGTAAAATTGAATTTCCACAAAGTACAGCGGTTGATTGGGAAACTCCACCAGTGGAGAAAATACTCCATCTAAGCGAAAGCTTTTTTGTTTAATTTCTGGTGCAGTAAAGCTGTAAATATCGGTGTTAGTTTCAGGTTCACCAATAATTTCAAAGAAAATATGCGGAAATTCCTTAAATATTTCGTAAAAAATCGCATCTGTTTTCATGATTACTTCTTCTAAGTATTTCAAAGTAATCTTGGCATGGAGTGTTTACCAAACTACATCATTTAAATTAAAAATAAGCAAAAATTATCTTAATGAAAAGTTTTTTAAATCAATCAAACAGCCCCCTACTCCCCACTTTTACTGATTTGCAACTTGTTACCAAAATAACTGTCAATTTCCAGTCGAAAGTGAGATGATGTAATCATCAGAGTAAAAGGTGAATAATTGTTAAGTTTACTCCGCCCCTTCTTGTTGGAGAATAGCTTCACAGTATTGGATGAGAGTTGTCAGGCGATCGCCTATTGTCTGCAATCGTCCTTGAGCTGTCGATACTTGCCGCGATCCTTGAAAAAACATGACATCAATTTCCAACAACCGCAGCTGCTTGCTGATTTCCGTCCGATAAGACTGTACTCGTGAATTTTCGTCAGCTAAAGGCACAATCTGCTGCTGAAATACTTGCTGCAAAAAAGATACACCCTTTCGCAGATCTGGAGCATTTACTTGGGGATCGCTGGTCTTGCAGCGGAGTTGCTCGAGCAAAGTTGCCAGTTCCTGATATTTTTCCCGATTTGAAGACATCCTGTGCTAGTTAAGATAGTATTAATGTCAAGAAAATTTTCTTTTAAAATTCACTTTCTCAGCTTCTATTAAAACCATTAGCCTCAAAGCATGACTTGAGGCTTTATTTGCAATCAATGGATTCTCCGCCTTATGATTCTTTCACCCCGTTTTGAATCAACTACCATCGGCAATCTGAGAATCATTCTTATTTTTTTCTACTTTTTGCACACAGCATCTAATGACCACGGTGCTTTTTAGTAACTCTATACTCTCTCTTTATCTACCGATCACCTCTAGTCCCTATTATATGAGCAGCATACTTATCAATTCCACAACCGATCTCGCCCTTCCAGAATGGCTCCAGAAATGCTTGAGAGAGTCGTCAGCTCATCGGGGCGATACAGAAGATGACCGCAGGTATAGTGATGCAGTATTGATTGGGAAGGCATTTGAATTTGCCTATCAACTGCACGAAGGTCAGTACCGCAAATCGGGAGAACTGTATATTAGCCATCCTGTTGCTGTAGCTGGATTGCTGCGAGATTTGGGAGGCAGTCCTGCCATGATAGCAGCTGGATTTCTTCATGATGTAGTTGAAGATACAGATGTCACAATTGACGAAATAGGAGAGCGCTTTGGCCCAGAAGTACAGCAATTGGTAGAAGGTGTTACCAAGCTTTCTAAAATTAATTTCAAAAGCAAAACCGAAAGCCAAGCGGAAAACTTCCGGCGGATGTTTTTGGCAATGGCGCAGGATATTCGGGTAATTGTGGTGAAATTGGCAGACCGTTTGCATAATATGCGAACTTTACAATACATGTCCGAGTCCAGCCGTCGCCGTAGCGCCCAAGAAACCCGTGATATTTTTGCCCCTTTAGCAAATCGCTTGGGGATCGGGCGGATGAAATGGGAATTGGAAGATTTGTCTTTTAAATATCTCGAACCCGAAGCCTTCCGCGAAATTCAAGATCATGTCTCCGAAAAACGGGCGGCGCGGGAAGAAAAATTGGCTAAAGCTACAGATATGTTGCGACAGCGGTTGCAGCAAGCGGGTATTCACTGCCATGAGATCAGTGGACGTCCCAAGCACCTTTATAGCATTTATCAAAAAATGCAAAGGCAGCAAAAAGAATTTCATGAAATTTACGATTTGGCAGCTTTGCGAATTATTGTCCAGACTAATGAGGAATGCTATCGTGCCTTGGCAGTAGTCCATGATGCTTTTCGCCCAATTCCCGGTAGATTTAAAGACTACATTGGATTGCCCAAGCCTAACCGATATCAATCTTTGCACACCGGCGTTATCGGGCTGAGTGGTCGTCCTTTGGAAATCCAAATTCGCACTGTAGAAATGCATCATATTGCCGAATATGGGATTGCAGCCCATTGGAAGTATAAAGAAACAGGCGGTTCCGTTAACCAATTTACAACCGCAGACGAGAAGTTTACTTGGTTACGGCAACTGCTGGAATGGCAAAGTGATCTCAAAGACGCCCAAGAATATCTTGATAGCGTCAAGGATAATCTATTTGAAGATGATGTCTATGTCTTCACCCCTAAGGGGGATGTTATACCTTTAAGCCCTGGTTCTACCTGTATAGATTTTGCTTATCACATTCACACAGAAGTAGGAAATCATTGTGCCGGGGCGGTAGTGAACGATCGCATGGTACCCTTATCAACACGCCTCAATAATGGTGATATTGTCAAGATTATCACCCAAAAGAATAGCCATCCCAGCTTAGATTGGTTGAACTTTGTCAGGACTTCAGCCGCCAAGTATCGCATTAAGCAGTGGTACAAGCGATCGCGCCGTGATGAAAATGTCGCACGAGGACGGGACTTGTTAGAAAAGGAACTGGGTAAAACAGGTTTTGATAACTTGCTAAAATCAGACGCCATGCAAACCGTGGCAGAAAAGTGTAATTACCATAGTGCAGAAGATTTACTAGCAGGTTTGGGTTACGGTGAAATTACCCTCAACCTAGCGCTAAATCGTTGGCGAGAAGTAGCCAAAGGACAACAACCTGCTAACGTTGTCCCTTTATTTCCCGGTAAAGAACTACCGACTACATCAAAAACTGTCCGTGATGCGCCTCCCCTCAGCACACGTTCTTGTGATTCGCCAATTATTGGTGTAGAAGGTTTGGTTTATCATCTAGCTGGGTGTTGTACCCCCATTCCTGGTGAACCGATCATGGGCGTGGTGACGCGGGGTAGGGGAATTTCAGTCCATCGTCAAGGATGTAATAATTTAGAGCATGTAGAATATGAGCGTGTAGTCCCACTAAGCTGGAATTCGGCAATTGAACACAGCAGTCGTCCCCAGACATATCCGATAAATGTGCAAATCGAAGCCCTTGACCGTGTAGGGGTATTAAAGGATATTTTGTCAAGATTAAGTGACCAAGGAATTAACGTGCGTCATGCACAGGTGAAAACTGCTATTGGTCAACCAGCGTTGATAGATTTAGGCATAGATATCCGCGATCGCGCTCAATTAGAACAAGTGTTTACTCAAATCAAGAAAATGAGCGATATCTTAAATATCCGTCGCCTGGGGCAAATTGACGAATAGCAGAGCCAAAAATGCTAACTTGTAAAATCCCCTCTCTAACGAGACCCTGACGCGAGCGATCGCCTTTAGGCAGGGGAGTGTCAATTAATTGTCAGATATGTTTGCCAGTTTCCAGAGCGATAAGCCTAACGGCATAGCTACGCTTACCGCGCAGCGTGCGTTTTACGCAATCGTTGATCTAAATATCCAAACCCACAACTGTTAACTCTGGTGGATGTTCAACAGAAAATTGATAAGCTATCTCTCTTTTTCCTGTAGCGGGAATAGTTAACTCCCATGCTAATAGCCCCATTTCTCCCACTTGGATTTGTGGGCTACTACGAGTGAGGCGGACTTTAATTTGTTCATTACGACTAACTGGCAATTGTTCGGTTAATTTGAGATTTATTTCTTGGTTAATCAAGTTAGTAATCATCAACCTATAACCATAAGTAGTCCGGCGTTGGTTACTAATTAATCTTTTGTCTACCTGACGCTCAATTAACTCACGCTCAATTTTCAGACTTTCGTCAATGCCTAAATTAAGTTGAAATTCCTGTCCTGGTGCAATATTACTTAACTCAGTTGTACCGACAAAAACATCGTCACGGAAAATATTCGCTTTACCTGGTAACAGCGTCGCCCCGTCGGAGCTATTTTTCACATTAGCTTGTAAATACGCAAAACTCACCAAGCGTGGTATGGCTACATAATTAAAGCTACAAGAATAATCGTCTTGGAAAATCGTTGTTTTGTGAGGTGCGCCATCACTAGGAATGTTACCACCGCCATTGAGTTGAAAAGTAACTACACTGCCTGTTTGGGAAACTTCACTGACAACGGTTTCTGCGGGGATGAAACTTGCTTCGGGAATGGCATCTTGTTCTGGCCAATTGGCATCCGGTGCAGGCTGAGACATTACACGCGCAGCGAATTTTCGCACCATTGGTGGGCTTGGGGTGTCAATATACCAAGGTGGGAGTTGGGGCGGTAGTGTACCTAATCCCGGTTTGGCGGTGGAAAGGCACAAAGCTATGTCAGTCCAATCTTCGCCGGTGCTTTGGGTGACTTCTGCCAGGTAGCTCAAATACACAATATTGCTGGTACTATTAACCCGCAAGTCATAAAGGGGAGTCCAGCTAGCACGCTGAACGATGTAAGACATTTCTAGCTCAAACTCACCGCCTCCAGCCGATGCAATTGCTATTACCAAACTCAAACTTTCTTGGGTATGGGGTGTTTGAATTTTTTGCAACGAGGCGCGGAGTACCTGTAATTGCTGATCTAATTGTTGCTGCTGAGTTTTGCATTCTCCCGAGGCGATCGCATATTCGCTGTACTGACTTCCTAAAAAGTTGAGGAAATCCAATGTTTCGCTGAGGCTGAGGTTTCTTCTGGCTAAACTCTGGGCAAACGGTTCTTCTATTTTTTCACGTAAGCCAGCCATGAAACTAGATTGCAAGGCTAAAGCATCTATTTGCGCTTGTAGGTGGCGTTTTTCTGTTTCTAACTGCTGAATTTGCCTGGTTAACTGTGCCACTCGTTCGGCCACAGGTTCAGTAGTGTAGATGCTTTTGCTGCTCACTCCCAGCAATTGCACCCCTACCGTACCTTTACCGCTAACCCTGACGGTATCAGTTTCTAAGGTCATTGGTAATGAAGTAATGACTAATTCCCGTTCTTGTCCTGTTAAGGACACCATACCCCTTCTTGTAACTAGGGCTTTGTCGCTATAAACGGTCACAGCTACAATCTGGGTGTGTACGGCTGTTGCCAAAGCAGGTGTTTCCGGGTTAACCACTACTATATTTCCTATATTTTCAGAACAAAATTTCAGATTTCATCCTTGATATCCTCAAGTTTACTGTAAGTAGAAAACCCAGTTTCCTCGGCAAACTTCTTGGCAGCATCGAGTAGATAGGCGTAATAAGTACGAGCAACGATAGATAACTGTTTCCCCGCTGGATGCACCATAAACCATGTGCGCTTAATGGGAAAATGTTCTACATCCAAAATGCTGAACTCTGAAGAGTCTGGCATTAAAGTATGACGAGATAAAATAGAAATTCCCAAACCTCCGGCGATGGCTTGTTTGATGGCCTCGTTACTCCCCAACTCCAGTTTAACTTTTACCTTCACCCCATGTTCGTCTAGCAGTTGTTGCACAGAGCGGCGAGTTCCTGAACCTGGTTCCCGCATAATAAAAGGTTCATTCGTCAGGCGTTGGATGGGAATATTTTTCTCTTTGGCTAGGGGATGATTAACAGGCGCAAACACCACTAAGGGGTTATCTAAAAATGGCTCATAATTAATATCAAGATGTTCTGGGACTTGGCTCATGATATACAAGTCATCCATGTTATTTACCATCCGTTCCAAGATGCGTTCATGGTTCGTGACTTGTAGGGAAATCTCAATTCCTGGGTAAAGTTGACAAAATGGCCCTAATAAACGTGGAACAAAATATTTAGCTGTAGTAATTACCGCCAAACGTAATTGCCCTTGTTTTAAACCTTTTAAATCTGCCACAGTCATTTCAAACTGGGCAATGGTTTCAAAAATCTGCCGACAAGTGGCAAATAATTCTCGTCCGGCTTCTGTGAGAAACAGGCGTTTACCCACTTGTTCAAATAATGGCAACCCTACCGATTTTGTCAGTTGTTTAATCTGCATAGAAACGGTGGGTTGGGTGAGAAATAATTCTTCAGCCGCACGCGTAAAGCTACTATGCCGTGCCGCCGCCTCAAATACTTTTAGCTGGTGTAGCGTCGCCTGATTCAAGAGTAATTCTCCTCTAAATAGCGATTTAACGATATAACTCTAGTATCACTGAACACCTGCACCTGATACTGAATTGCTCATACAAAGTTTTGACATTTATGATAGACAAAACTCTATTAACGCTATTAAAAGAAAGTTATTTTATTTATGGTAATGACAAGTTATCATCAAAATAACAAGCAAAGCGTAAGATGCCTTCCAGGCAAATGATGAATGTTGAAGGCTTAAAGATGAAAGATAATTGCCGTCAATTGCTCATTCATTCTTTGTAATTCATCATTCATCGTTCCATAATTCTTCTGGAACTTTTGCAGGGATATTGGCTAAATCTGGCAACTGTAAAACTTCTATTTCGGCTACCTGTTCTCTTTCTCTAATATTTACAGGGATATTTAATGGTTGTTGATGTTCAATCCAACAACTTGCTAAAGGTAAGGTTTGCTCCATGTCATCCAGTGGTCGAGGAATCACCATAACTGCGTTCAATTCCCCAATGCGTTCTGCCTCGAACATCCCTGCTTCCACTGCTACAGCCACATTGGCCACTGTACCGCGAATAATAGCTGTACACAAACCCGCCCCAATTTTCTCATAAGCTGCTAAGTGAACTTCAGCAGATTTCAACATGGCGTCACAAGCACCCACCATGGCCGGAAATCCCCGTGTTTCCACCAAACCTATAGCTAAGTTACTTAAACTGCTGGAATTACCTTCCTCCATCAATTTAGTGAAGCGGGTCGTAATTGGTAATACTATTTCCAGGTTAGGGTAAGGACGGGGAATCACCAAGCTAGAAACTAATTGACCAAACTGTTCAGCAGTTTGAACACCAGCTTCCACAGCGAGGCGGACATCCGCAATTCCTCCCCTGACAATTGCTGTACATTGACCACTGCCAATTTTTTCGTACCCAATTAAATGTACACCAGACGATTTCAGCATCATATCAGCTGTACCAACTATGGCCGGAAAGCTGCTGGTAGATACTAAGCCCAAAGCAGTATCCTTCATGCTATCTCGACGCCGAGATGCCTGAATGGTGCTAAGAGAATGTTGATTAGAGGTTTCCATGTGAATTCTCCAGGATCTCACGAAACTGACAACTTACAATTAACACTTACTCAGACTGATCGTCAGATATTGGATCTTTTAAGGGTTGCCTATGGGGAAACAAAGTGACTAATAATCTGTTAACACTACCTTGCCCATAAATTTGATTACCGAAAATGTGAGCAGATTCAGTAGGAGGCTGACTCGGTGTTAATTCCTGGGAGGTAGAGTTAGTAGCGTTGTTGGTGTTTTCATCGGTGTTTTCATCTACAGGCGCAGGCTGGCTTTCTGATGTGGACGAAGACTTAGCAGAGGAAGTGGACTTGTGTTTGAATTGCCAGAAAGCCGATGCTGAGATTTTTGTTGAGGAAGTTACTTTTTCCTCGTCTGCTTTTACATTATTTTGCTCTGGCTGACTATTTTCCTCTTCATGACTGGTGACAGCAGCATGATTTGTGGATGGTTCCGGTTGTTCTGTTTGCTCAATTCGCCGACTGTTATCCCCCAAAACTGAACCAGGCGGAATTACTACTCCAGGTTCAATAGAACAGTTAAAAACTGTCGTCGCTGAACCGACACAAGCATTGGCACCAATTTTGCCTTTGCCAACCATCAAAAAACCGGCTCCCAAGTTTGCTCCTGCTTCTACCTCTATGGTTCCTTCGCCTACTTGGAGAATTGACCCCATACCAATACAGACCCCAGGGCCGATAATGATTTTGCTGTTAACAGCCGCTTGGAGTATCACTCCGGGCGCAAGTACTGCACTCGGATGAAGAGTCACCTCGCCACTAATGTAAGAGTCAAAGTTATTGCTGAGGCGCAGTGGCGGCACAGACATGGAAATTTTAACCTCAGAAGCCGGAAAAATTTGATTGGTGATTGGTGATTAGTAAGTGGCGAGTGGTGAAATAAGAAGTCCTTACTCCCTACTCCCCTCTGTTATGGACGTTGGATAATTGTTTCCAATACCCGGCGCTTGGCTGCGGTGTCAATGCCAATTAAGCGCACATACTCGCCTGTATATTCAGCCAAATAACCTTCTAAAGCATCAATTACGCCTCTGTCAGATCTGGCTTCAATTTGACCACAACTAGCCCAAGAACCTGTGCGGAAGCGCCTTTGGTCTACGTGTTCAGCGCTTACTTTGTATCCACCAGCCAATAATTGCCGTACTTGGTCAACGACTTCAGAACCTAATCTAGTGCTGGTAGCAGTGGCAGTACTTGTACCACCACCAGTTGTAGTAGTACTGAAAGATTTCTGAGTGCTAGATGGAGCTACTTGACCGTTAGGTCTTTGGATAATACTTTCTAAAACCCGGCGTTTAGCTTTGGCATCAATGCCAATCAAGCGTACGTATTCGCCTTGATGGTTTTGTATACATTCTTCCAATGCGGATATCACATCCTTGGCAGAAGTGGATTCAATAGGCTGACAGCTGTTCCATGAACCAGTACGGAAACGCCGCTCATCTACGTGTTCTGTCCCAATTTTGTAACCGCTTGATAGCAAATTCCGAACTTGGTTTATGGTTTCGCTACTTAGGGCGCCACTGCTGGCAACGTGACCATTGCCATTACTCTTGTAACTACTATTACCATTGCTATAACTAGTAGCTGGTGAAAAGCTGCTAGATTTAATCGCACTGACAATACCATCGGGACGTTGAATAATGGTTTCTAACACGCGCCGTCTACCACTATCAATGCCAAATAGCCGGACATATTCGCCGCTATGATCTCTAAGACAACTTTCGAGAGTTGCGATCGCTTCACCCATTGATCCTGGTTGAATGGGTTGACAACTTTGCCAACAACCAGTACGGAAACGTCTTTCATCTACGTGTTCTGTACCGATCTTATACCCTTGATCTAAAAGATAGCGTACCTGTTCTATGATTTCTGCACCCAAGCTATTGCTCGACACTTCACTACTCCTTTCTAGCTCTAAAACAGTAATACCAGTATTTGTATAAGATTTAGCAGCAATCTCATCTTGAATGAGTGCAATACATTTGCTATCCGCAGCACATAGATAACCAGTTCTTAAGGACTGATTAATCCCAACCACATGATGAGCGAACTGCTGATCTGCCACTTCCGCATTGGGCAAACGGTCAGCCTGCTGCTGGCTAGTAATTACCGCGCCTGAAGGTACATACTTACCTGGAGGAATTTCTACATCTTGAATTAAAGCGTGCATCATGACGACGCAACCTGCACCGATTCTGGCGTTAAAGACTGTAGAGCGGAAGCCAATGAAGGAATCATCTCCCACATAAGCTGGCCCATGAATCAGCGCCATGTGGGTAATCGAGGCATTTTTGCCAATCCATACCGAGTATTGATTTTGGTCATCGCCAATTACTCGGCCTTGATCCAATCCATGAATTACTACACCATCTTGAATATTAGTATTTTCACCAATAACAAAAGGTGTACCTTCATCCGCTCTAATCGAGGTTCCTGGAGCAACGATTACATTTGCGCCTATCCGGACATCTCCAATGATGTTGGCAACCGGATGTACAAATGCGCTTTCATGAATTTTTGGCTTGGCTAAATTCCTCGACCACGGGGTTGGGGGCGCCGCCGTGCTGCGGACTACCATTGCGAGATTCCTCCTGAATTAAGCTTTTTGTCATTAGTCTTTTATCATTGACCTCAAACTAATGACTCATGACTATCGATATTGATCTTTTTTGCTGTAGATGAGGCGATTTTCCACGTTAATGGTATCAATGATCGCCACTACTGCTGCATCTAAAGGACGCTGTTCATTACCCAGTACTTGACGAGCGGCACTGCCACGCGTTACAAGCACCCATTCATCTACTCCAGCACCCACAGTGTCTGCGGCTACTTCGTAGCTTGGTAGCACATTTCCTTCTTCATCCACTAATTGCAACAACAGTAGTTTGACACCTCGAAGACTTGGATCTTTTTGTGTGCCTACTACTGTGCCACGCACTTTGGCAATTTGCATTACAAATTATGGTCTTCTGCCGAAGGGACGAATCGCGTTCACGTTTTCCCGGAATTGCTCTACATCTTCGGTATAACGAATTGGCAGGACGTATTCCAGGTTTTCATGGGGACGAGCAATAATGTGTGTAGACAACACTTGTCCACCATTTACTCTTTTAACGGATTCTACTCCTGCCCCTACAGATGCTTGGACTTCGGACACGTCACCCCGAACGATGACGGTTACCCGACCACTACCAATTTTTTCATAGCCTACCAACGTGACGCGAGCAGCTTTCACCATTGCATCAGCGGCTTCCACGACGGCAGGAAAGCCTAGCGTTTCTACCATTCCCACTGCGATTGACATTAGTTTTCATCCTGAATTAAAGTTTTGAAATTTAGAAAAAAGGGCGCTCCAGCAGCTAACCCCATTCCTTTGTTTGTTTTAATCAGCTTTTAAGTGCGGAACTGTTCCACGGCCTCAGTGTAACGGATCGGTAAGACGTATTCTAGGTTTTCGTGGGGACGGGCAATGATGTGAGTGGACAACACTTCACCACCATTTACTCTTCTGGCCGCTTCAACCCCGGCTGAAACTGAGGCTTGCACCTCAGATACATCTCCCCGCACAATCACGGTGACCCGAGCACTACCAATTTTTTCATATCCTACCAAAGTTACGCGCGCGGCTTTCACCATCGCATCAGCAGCTTCTACTACTGCCGGAAAACCCTTCGTCTCAATCATTCCAACTGCAATTGGCATCGCAGAACTCCTAAAAAATTAATCCAATCAGTGCTGTTGTTTGAAATTTTTGATGGGGAAGCCGATCTTGCAGCTACAAAAACACTTCCAAATTAAGCATAGGAAAGCTTGGCGTCCCTGGCAATATAAATTAGTATAATAGTTTATGATAAAATAGTTTTAAAAAACTTAACAAAAATTTATACCGGATTTTGCTCCATCAAAGTTACTCAATTCTTAGAGCGGCCGCTTATGCTTTATAATTTCTTTATCACATTGACAAAATGACATTCATAGGCACTCCTAACTATGTCTACCAAGGAAGTTCCGATGGCTGTATGATATGCTGTATCTATGTTTTTCCAGTTTTACTCTGATAACAAGGACTAAGTAAAAAATACATAAATATTTTTAATGTATCGTATAAACTTATTTGCTGCAATCAGAAATAAAAGTTTATAACTACAGTTGATGTAATAAAAGTAAATGCTTTTAAATATGTAAACTTATATATTTAATTATAACCCAATAAGGTAAGCTAAATAAAAAATATATAGGCAAAATCAAATCAAAAAATAGTTAAAAAAACTATAGAATTTTGGGTAAATTACTTTTTTTAGTAAATGATTGTTTTAGGGCTGTTTCAGAAAACATCAAAGCTGAGTCGTCAAGGAAAATTTAAATGAATCAGTTTCTATTTTTAACAAGTTGGTGCGTGCCATTTTATAGCTTAATGGGCGCACTAATAACTTTGCCGTGGGGAATGGGAATCATTCGGCGGACAGGGCCAAGACCAGCGGCATATTTTAACTTGTTGACGACTTTGGTGGGTTTTGTCCATAGCCTGTTGGTATTTAAGCATATCTGGGACAGAGAACCAGAAATTTTAGTGATTAACTGGTTTCAAGCTGCGGATTTTAACTTATCGTTTGCTTTGGAACTGTCGCCAGTCAGTATCGGGGCAATAGTCTTAATTACGGGATTAAGTCTGTTAGCACAAATTTATGCCTTGGGATACATGGAAAAGGACTGGTCATTAGCACGGTTCTTTGCTTTGGTGGGATTTTTTGAAACGGCGCTGACTGGCTTGGCTATTAGTGATTCCTTATTCCTGAGTTATGCTCTTTTAGAAGTACTCACCCTTTCCACTTACTTACTAGTCGGCTTCTGGTATGCTCAACCGCTAGTAGTCACAGCAGCGCGAGACGCCTTTTTAACCAAGCGGGTAGGAGACTTGTTGCTGCTAATGGGGGTAGTTTCACTTTCGACCATAGCAGGTAGTTTAAACTTTTCGGATTTATACGAATGGGCCCAAACCGCTGATTTAAACCCTGTGACATCGAGTTTGTTGGGTTTAGCATTGATTGCTGGCCCGGCTGGTAAATGCGCCCAATTTCCCTTACATCTGTGGCTAGATGAAGCAATGGAAGGGCCTAATCCGGCTTCAGTGATGCGGAATTCACTGGTGGTAGGTGGGGGTGCATACATATTGTATAAACTGCAACCCATATTAGCTTTGTCCCCAGTTGCTTTAGATACCTTAGTTGTGCTAGGGACATTGACAGCCGTAGGAGCAACATTAGTATCCCTAGCGCAAATTGATATCAAGCGATCGCTGTCTCATTCCACCAGTGCATATATGGGTTTAGTGTTTTTAGCGGTGGGGTTAGAGCAAGGTGGCGTCGCCTTGATGCTGTTATTAACTCATGCGATCGCTAAAGCATTATTATTCATGAGTTCTGGTTCAGTAATTTACACTACTAGCACCCAAGACTTAACAGAAATGGGTGGTCTATGGTCAAGGATGCCAGCTACTACCACAGCCTTTATTGTGGGTTCTGCCGGCATGGTAACACTGCTACCACTAGGAAGCTTCTGGGCAATGTTGGCATGGGCTGAAGGTTTAGTGCATGTGAGTCCTTGGGTCATTGCCGTTTTAGTATTGGTCAACGGCTTGACAGCCTTGAACTTGACAAGGGTATTTAGATTAATATTTTGGGGTAAACCCCAACCAAAAACCCGCCGCGCCCCGGAAGTTGGTTGGCAAATGGCATTGCCAATGGTGTCACTGACTGTGGTGAGTTTATTATTACCCTTGATGCTACAGCAATGGTATCTGCTGCCGAATTGGGAAAGCCTGGATTCGTACGTATTGTTTGCCCTTCTGGCTTCTACAGTCATAGGTGTAATTATCGGTTCGACAATGTATTTGCACAAAGCCTGGTCGAGATCCAGAATCTTGGCATGGCGATTTATGCAGGACTTGTTGGGTTATGATTTTTACATTGACAGAATATATATGTTGACGATAGTCAACGCCGTAGCACTGTTATCAAGGATATCTGCTTGGAGCGATCGCTATCTAGTTGACGGTCTAGTGAACTTGGTTGGATTCGCCACAATTTTCAGTGGACAAAGTTTAAAATACAGTATTTCCGGTCAGTCCCAAGGGTATATGTTGACCATCCTAGTGGTAATCAGCGTCTTGGGATTTTTCATTAGTTGGTCATTAGGATTATTAGATAAATTACAGTTTTAAAAAGGCTGAAGCAGGTAGCGAGGTCTTAGCCCATGCTGAGTAAAAATTTAGTGTCATCCAAAAATTAAATTACTCAATTTACACAAATAATATTTCTTGCCTTCCCCCTGCTCCCCTTCCCCTCTGCTC
>NZ_CAWUDM010000092.1:0-23914 GCF_963920855.1 Nostoc sp. CCY0012
AATTTCTCAATTTGGCGATGGTCATCAATATATTGTGCTGTTAAATATTCCTGTAGTGTTAAATGAGAGAAAGAGTAAATACTATCGGCACGTTCTACTAATACCCCGTGTTGTACTTCAATAGATTTGAGAACATCTATCCCGTGGATAAATTTTTCATCGGGTAGTATTTCTGCTAGTAGTTTCTCAATTTTGTCGGCAATTTCCCGTCGCGGTAAAAATAAGCGGTCTTCTTGAAAGGCATCATGGGCAATTTCAGAAAGTATCATTTCCTTACGTTTGGTATCCAGCCCTTTGTAAAGGTCTTCATGGTCAATACTTTTTTTACCTGCCCATTCTTCTAGTAAAACTCTCAATGCTCCTTCATAAAGAGTCGCTCGATTAGTTGGAATCTTACTAGAACGCTGATAGCGCAAACACACCAAAGTCAGTAACAATGGTGTTTGAGTTAATTCTTTAGCAGCAGTATATTCTTGGCTTTTAAGTTTTTCCCAGCAATCTTTACCTACATCTGGTTCATTACTAAACCAATTGATAATAAAGTTTTCAATTTGAATATCATCGAAGTCTACCATTGCCACATCAGTAAACCGTTGAAAAATATGGCGATAGGCTGCTACCCTACAGGACGTAATAAAGCGATTTTTATTGTAAGTATCAACAAAATCTTGAATCTGGTTAATGACATTAGTTGAGTTCTTTGTTGGAACTTCATCCAAACCATCTAACAAAATTAGAAGCTTGCCTTCCTCTAATGCTTTAGCTGTAAATTGATTTGGTTCTGGAAATCCACAAATCCTAAATTCTTCGGCAATAAAATTTTCTATATTGATATCGCTGGAGGTAAATCTTTTCAACTCTATAAATACAGGGATACAGCCGTGTTTAAATTCTCCTTTTTTACCTTTGAGTGCTTCTAGTCCCATCTTTCGCAGAAATGTGGATTTACCTGCGCCTGGGCCACCAAGCACCATTAGATATTGCTTATCGTTAGCAACTTTGATTCCTTCTTGTTTACCTTGATTTTGAGATTGAAACTTGCGGCTATTAGCTTGGCGATAAGATTGTTCTAAATTTTCGATAGAGTCAAAACTACGGATGGCTTTATTATCTAAAAATTGAACTGCTGTATAGACCGATTCCAGCTTTACAGGTTCACGCATTCCCAACACTTTGAAAATACCGTGCCGTTCTGCATAGTTTTGAACATACTGATTTGACGCGGTAAAAATTAAATCCCTAGTTTTTTCATTTAGTTTTTTGCCAAACAGTCCTAAAAGCTTACCTCCGCCTACCCAAAGTGACTGAAAAATAGGAAGGGCTACGCCACTAACAGCTGATGTTGCCACTGCTGTTACTAAAGGTTCCATGCCTGTCATAGTATTACCAGTTAATATACTTAAAATTTAAAGCAAAGTCGTGTTATTTGGCACTAGTTTTTAAAATGACAATTTCACACAATGGCTTTTTTAGCATATTTTCACGATTCCTGTGGCGATTACCGATTCCCAACGTTGGGAATTCCGCTATCTATTAAAAGTGACAGAATTTGCGATCGCAGAAATGTTTAACGCCACAAGAGATATATAAGATAATTGAGTAGTCTAATCCCCAAACTCATAAAGAGACATTGAGTCTGGTAAATAGCGAGTGACATCAGGAAATAATTCGCGTTGAGAGAATTCCCCTTCATATTCACTTCTTAAAGCGTCTACTGTACTATTAATCAATGATATTGTTTGCTCTCCACTTAACCTTAACCGAGATGGCTGATTCTCAAGTTCCAAATGCTCTCCAAACGCCAATGCAGAGCCGGGAACTGGGTCACTACACCAAATTGGGTTGGGGGTGTTCGGCTGTTGAAAAACAATGTAATGTGATTCAGTTGTGAGCCAACCATTTGGTGCTGTTTCCACATCCACAAGCCGTAATGAATTTAAATTTGGCTCTTCCCACAATTTATCTTGGTCAAAAATCATGGTACAGGCATAGTAAACTTTTGCACCGTTTATCTGACTCAATCGACATAAAGTTTCATGTTGAGATTTATTAGTCAATTTATTAGGCTTTAGTGACAAGGCTGAACGATAGTATGGTGTTGTAAACCCGTTAGGAAGATTTTTACTCTTTCGAGTTATTACTTCTACAATTTTGAATTGTAAAAACTCTCCGTAATAAAATTTAGATAATTTCGAGCTACTGTTTGAGACAGCAGAACGGAGTTGCATAAATAAATCCTGCTCGGACAAATCAGATTTTGTCCAACCTTGGTCAAACCCAACCCACGCCTCTTTTTGAGGAGAAGGTTTTAAGAGTCTGAGAACTTTTGCACCAAATAGTTTTTCATACCGTTTAATAATCGCTCTATGAAAGTGCATTTCAAGCAGGCTCTCTGGCAACCAATCCATTGCGTGTATCTATACCTTATTTAAGTTCAGTATTCCCATTACTCTCAAATTAGTTACAACTGGGACAGAGAAATCAGCACAACATTAGCCATCTCTCATTAACACTGGGAGACATTTTAGCCAAAAGCGGTAGAAAGTAATACTATGAATGATGGTCTTCAGCTATACGCTCCGGTACGTGCATGGATTTATCACTGCAAAACAAAATCGTTTCATTTATTTGGTCAATCGCTGATGATTGTCTGCGGGATGTCTACGTGCGGGGCAAGTACCGGGATGTAATTCTGCCGATGTTTGTGCTGCGACGGCTGGATTGTTTGCTGGAAGAAACGAAAGATGCAGTAACAGAAGAGGTGCGTTTTCAGCGTGAAGAAGCAGGTTTTACGGTGCTTGACCCTGTGGCCTTGCGGGAAGCATCAGGTTACGTTTTCTACAACACCTCAGACTGGACGTTAAAGAAATTAGTCAAAACTGCTGCTAATAATCGCCAAATTTTAGAAGCGAATTTCAAAGCTTACCTAGATGGGTTTAGCGACAACGTTAAAGAAATTATTGAAAAGTTTGAACTCCGCAACCAAATCCGGCGCATGGTGCAGGCGGATGTTTTATTGGATGTGCTGGAGAAATTCACCTCGCCCTACATTAACCTTAGTCCCCACGATACTTTAGACCCAGAAGGGCGAAAACTTGTAGGACTGAGTAACCTGGGAATGGGTTATGTGTTTGAAGAATTAATCCGCAAGTTTAACGAAGAAAATAACGAGGAAGCTGGCGAACACTTCACCCCCCGCGAAGTGATTAAATTGATGACCCATTTATTGTTTATCCCGGTCAAGGATAAACTACCGCCAGTAATTACGGTGTATGACGGGGCTTGCGGTTCGGGGGGAATGCTAACGGAATCGCAGGATTTTATTCAAGATTTAGCAGGAGAAATTAAGTACCAAGCGGCGGTTTACTTGTATGGCAAGGAGGTGAACGGCGAAACCTACGCGATTTGTAAGTCGGACATGATGATTAAGGGCAATGACCCGGAGAATATCAAGTTTGGTTCGACCTTAGCAACAGATGAATTTACTGGGTTGCGGTTTGATTTTATGTTGTCAAATCCGCCCTATGGTAAGTCGTATAAATCAGACCAAAAATACATTCTCGATGGCAAGGATGTTTTAGACGGTCGCTTTGAGGTGGTATTACAAAATTTTAAAGGTGAATCAGAAATAGTTCCGGCGATTCCCCGTTCTTCTGATGGGCAATTGCTATTTTTGATGGACATGGTTAGCAAAATGAAGCGGCTAGATGATAGTCCTTTGGGCAGCCGCATTGCCTCAGTCCACAATGGTTCTTCTCTGTTTACCGGGGATGCGGGGAGTGGGGAAAGTAATATCCGCCGCTACATTATTGAAAACGACTCTTTGGAAGCGATTATCCAGTTACCGAACAATTTGTTTTATAACACGGGGATTACAACATATATTTGGGTTCTGTCTAACAACAAAACACCAGAAAGAAAGGGCAAGGTGCAATTGATTGATGGGTCGGAACTTTATCAAAAGTTACGCAAGAATTTGGGAGCGAAGAACTGCGAGTTTGTCACGGAGCATATTGAGAAGATTACCCAGCTTTATTTAGAAATGCCCAATCAAGGGATTTCTAAAGTATTTGATAACAAAGACTTTGGTTTTTACAAAATCACGGTGGAACGCCCTTTACGGCTGGCGGCGCAATTTACACCGGAACGGGTGGCAACGTTGCGTTATGTGCCTGCGCTGCGTGAGGTGATGGCATGGGCTTATGAGCAATGGGGTGATGAGATTTATACAAAATTAGAGGTGCATAAAAAGGCGATTGAGGACTATATCGAGGGTGAAGAAATTACCCTGTCCCCCAAAGCTAAGAAAGATTTATTGTCGCCCAAGACATGGGAAGCACAACGCCATCTCATGATTGTGGGAGAGCGTTTAATGGAAGCGGTGGAGGATGAATTATCACTCGATTTTAATGTATTTGTAACTGCTGTTGATACAGGGTTAAAGTTATTAAATATTAAGCTAACTAACAGTGAGAAAAATCAGATTTTAAATGCTGTCAGTTGGCGGGATGAGAACGCCGCCAGGGTGGTGAAGAAGGTACACAAATTAAAAGGTAATCAACTGAGTGATTTATTAACCCAGTTGGGAACTACTGAGGATAAATTACCCGACTATGGTTATTGGCCTGGAAACAAACCGGGGGAATGGGTAGAGTATGAATCCGATAGTGAGTTGCGAGATACAGAAAATGTCCCGTTAAAAGAACAAATACATGATTACTTTGTGCGGGAAGTGCGTCCCCATGTGGCTGATGCGTGGATAGCTTTGGATAAAACGCAGATTGGCTATGAGATTAGTTTTAATAAGTATTTTTATCAGCACAAGCCGTTGCGAAAATTAGAGGAAGTAACGGCGGAGATTTTACAATTGGAACGGGAGACGGAAGGGTTATTAAAACGGTTGGTGAGTTTTGGGGAGATAAACTGATGTCTGCTAGAGATATCTTCCATCACCCTGTACAGGAGGTAATTGTGCAATGGCTAAATTAGCCAAGTATCGGGAGTGTGTGCAAAATTTATTAACTGGTTATGCTAACGAAGATGTGGCTCTTGATGAAGTGGAAGTCCAGCTAATTTTTGATGAAAAGCGCGACCATTATCAGTGGATGAATGTGGGCTGGGAGGGTTTAAAGCGTGTTTATCGCTGTATCATTCATTTTGATATTAAAGATGAAAAAATCTGGCTACAGCAAAATTTAACTGACCAAAATCCGGCTGAGGAATTGGTAGCAATGGGTGTACCACGAGAGGATATTGTTTTGGGTTTGCAGCGAGCTTATAAGCGGCAGTATACAGATTATGGTGTGGCTGAGATTGGTAAAATAAATTAATTGCAAATAATAGGGTGAAAATATGACACTAGCTGAATTATTACCTGCTCTCCGACAGCTTTCTCAAGTTGAGAAACTGAAGCTAATTCGCATTTTGGCAGAAGATTTAGAAAAGAGCGAGGATATTACACCGCTACAGCCGTTTAAGACCTATGATTTACCAACACCCTATGATACTTTTGGGGCTGGTGCAATTCTGATGGAAGCAATACAGCCTGTAGAACCTTCCTAATTTTATGCGATTTCCATATTCAACCACCAATCCATCTCAAAATGAGTTTGATAGTTTACCTCGGCTACCGCTTTTATTGTACAGAAGTGATGGTAGTACCATTGAGGCACTAGGTTTAGTTGATAGTGGTGCAACAATTAATGTTTTACCTTATGAAATTGGGATTCATTTAGGTGCTGTTTGGGATAATAATCGGGCAATTATCCAACTGGCTGGTAATTTGAGTCAACAATCTGCAATGCCGTTTTTTGTGAATGTAAAAATTGCTGATTATACTCCTGTTCGACTCGCGTTTGCTTGGGTAAATAAAGCTAATGTTCCTCTGATTTTAGGACAAACTAACTTTTTTCTAGAGTTTGATGTATGTTTTTATCGCTCCAAGTTGGAGTTTGAGGTTAAACCTAAAGATGAATAGATTGTTGCAGCAGTTGGGAAGTTTGGGGGAGGTTAAGTAATGATTTTCCCCAAGTATGACAGTTATAAGGATAGTGGGGTTGATTGGCTGGGAGAAATTCCCAGTCATTGGAAGTTGCAAAAGGCAAAATATCTTTGGAGAGAAGTTGAAGAGCGTTCGGTGAGTGGAGATGAACAGTTACTCTCAGTTTCTCAATACTCAGGTATTATTCCCCGTGATGAAGATTCTAGAAGTGAAAGCCTGATAGATTACAAGCGATGCGAACCAAATGATTTAGTTGTTAACATTATGCTCGCTTGGATGGGTGGCTTAGGTGTTTCTGAATACACAGGCATTGTAAGTCCTGCATATTGCGTTTATCGGCAATTACATAACCACAATTCAAAATACTTGGGATATCTATATAGACTCTCCATTTACTTAGCTGAATTTGCGCGTCGTTCTAAAGGAGTTGTACCTTCCCGGTGGCGCATATATACAGAAGATTTTGGACAAGTTTTAACACTTCTACCCCCCACAGAGGAACAAGAACGAATTGTTGAATTCCTTGACTGCACTACTGCCGAAATCGATGAAGCGATCGCCAAAAAACAGCGTCTCATCGAACTGCTGCAAGAGCAAAAAGCCATTCTCATCAATCAAGCTGTCACCAAAGGACTAAACCCTAAAGCACCCATGCGCGATAGTGGGGTTGAGTGGATAGGGGAAATTCCTGAGCATTGGGAGGTACGCCGAGCTAAGTATATTTTCAAAGAAGTTGACGAGCGTTCAAAGACGGGTACAGAAGAGTTGCTGTCTGTATCTCATATAACTGGAGTCACACCACGCTCAGAAAAAAACGTGAATATGTTTATGGCTGAAGATTACTCAGGATCTAAGCTATGCCAAAAAGATGACATTGTTATCAATATCATGTGGGCATGGATGGGGGCTTTAGGAGTATCTACTATAACTGGTATTGTTAGCCCATCTTATGGAGTTTTTAGACAGCTAAAAGCAGGTATTTTAAATTCTTGGTATTTAGAACACTTACTACGCAGTACAGAATATGTTGCTGAATATAATCGTCGTTCTACAGGGCTTCACTCATCTCGACTTCGACTTTATGCACATATGTTCCTAAGTATGGAAATTACTCTTCCACCCAAAGAAGAGCAAGATAAAATTGAAATCGTCACAAATGACCGTGTAGCTGATATTGATAAAGCTATTAATGCAATTGAGCGTGAAATAATCTCTTTAGAAGAACTACGTTCTATAATCATTTCGCAAGCTGTCACCGGAAAAATTAAAGTATAAGCCTAAGCAAATCCCAATCTTGACTCTGTGAGAAAATTAATAAAACAGAAGATAATCATTCACCATGACAGAATTACTCGAACAAGCGATTATCAAACTCAAAAGTTTACCAGTCAGTCAACAAAATGCTATGGCTACGATGATTTTAGAAGAACTGGAAGATGAACAGCGATGGGATGAAGCTTTTGAGCGTTCTCCAGATGCCCTAGCTCTCCTAGCAGCCCAAGCGATGGCTGAATATCGCGCAGGTAAAACTCAACAATTAGATCCAGATACATTGTGAATTCTCGCATCACTTCTCAGTTTCGCCAAGCTTTTGGTAACTTACCTGAAAATGTGCGAGAACAAACCCGCGAAGCATATCGCCAATTTAAACAAGACCCAAATCATCCCAGTTTACGTTTCAAAAAAGTGCATCCAGAATTACCAATTTATTCTGCCAGAGTCAGCAGAAGCTATCGAGCCGTTGGACAATTAGAGGGAGATACAGTTATTTGGTTTTGGGTAGGGTCACATACAGAGTATGAAAGGTTACTGTCTCAGTTGTAGTAGAGCAGCTATCATAGGAAAATACTCGTATAAAATCTAACGAATCACCTATGGTCAGCAAAACCAACGAGCAAGCACTGGAAAACTGTATCAAAACTGCACTCGTTGAACGCGCTGGCTATGAAGAAGGAAACCCCGCAGATTTTGACCGAGAGTTTGCTATCGACCGGGAGAAGTTCTGGCGATTTTTGGAAACCACCCAGCCGGAACAACTAGCCAAACTCAAAGACCGTCCCAACTGGCAAAGATTGATTTTGGAACGGTGCGATCGCAAGATTAAAAAAGATGGCATCCTCTCTGTTCTCAAAAAAGGATTATCCATTGATGATGCTCATATAACCTTGCTTTACAGTCTGCCCTACAATGATGTGAATCCGGCTATAGCAGAGGACTTTGCCAAAAATATATTTTCGATTACCCGTCAGGTACATTACTGTGAAAGCGATGCCGGGTTATCCATTGATATTGTATTGTTTTTGAATGGGCTGGCGATCGCCACAATGGAATTAAAAAATCCGTGGACAGGACAAACTGTTTACCATGCCAAAAAACAGTACCGGGAAGACCGCAATCCCCAAGAACCACTGCTGCAATTTGCTCGTTGTCTCGTCCACTTTGCTGTTGATACCGATGAAGTGTGGATGACCACAAAATTAGACCGCGAAAAAACTTACTTTCTTCCCGTCAATAAAGGTTTTAATTTTGGTAAGGGCAACCCACCCAACCCCAATGGTCACAAGTCTGCATACCTGTGGGAATCTCTTCTTACCCGCCAAAGTTTTACCAATATTATTGAACACTTCGCCATTCTCATCCCCGGCGATACCAAAACACCCCTCACGCAAAAAAACCTCTACTTTCCCCGCTATCACCAACTGGATGTTGTTCGTCAACTCCTAACCCATGCCGGAACGCACGGCACAGGACAGACTTATCTCATCCAACATTCGGCAGGTTCGGGTAAATCTAATTCCATCACCTGGACGGCATATCAGTTAATCGAACTCTACGCCAAAGGTGCAGATAGTCCCCTGTTTGATTCGGTTGTGGTTGTCACAGATAGACGCATTCTTGACAGACAACTCAAAGACAATATCAAAGATTTCTCTCAAGTTAAAAACATCGTCGCCCACGCCACCAGTTCCCAAGAATTAAAAACTGCCCTGGAGAACGGTAAAAAAATTATTATTACTACCATTCAAAAATTCCCCTTCATCGTTGAGGGGATTGAAGATTTGAGTAAGAATACCTTCGCTGTGATTATCGATGAAGCCCACTCCTCCCAAAGCGGAAAGGCTGCCGATAACTTAAATATGGCTCTCAATAAAGAAGAGGATGAGGAAGAACCGGAAGATTTACAAGACAAAATTCTCAAAGCAATGGCAGGACGCAAACTTGGTAAAAACGCTTCCTACTTTGCCTTTACCGCCACACCGAAAAACGCTACTTTAGAAAAATTCGGTCAGCGCACAGCCGATGGTAAATTTGTGCCGTTTCACCTTTACTCCATGAAACAAGCCATCGAAGAAGGTTTTATTCTGGACGTGCTGGCTAATTACACCACCTACAAAAGCTATTACGAAATTCAAAAATCCATCCAAGATAATCCCATTTTCGACACTGCCAAAGCCCAGAAAAAACTCCGGGCTTACGTGGAGGGACACAAACAAACCATCGGCACTAAAGCTGATATCATGGTTAACCATTTCATCGAGCAGGTATGGCAACCCAAAAAGCTCAAAGGTAAAGCCAAAGCAATGGTCGTTACCCGCAGCATTGAAGCGGCGATTCGCTATTTCTTTGCCATCCGCGAGGCATTAAAACAAGCGAAAGCACCTTTTAAAGCCATCATCGCTTTCTCCGGTAAAAAGACTGTGGATGGTATTGAATACACCGAAGACATCATTAATGGATTCCCCGGTAAAGACATTTCTGACGAGTTCAAAAAAGATGATTACAAAATTTTAGTTGTTGCCAATAAATTCCTGACTGGGTTTGATGAACCTCTGCTACACACGATGTATGTTGATAAAAAATTACAGTCGGTGATGGCAGTGCAAACCCTATCTCGGCTCAATCGCTGTAACGAGAAGATGGGCAAACAAGACACTTTTATTCTCGATTTTTACAATACAGTTAGCGATATTAAAGCTGCCTTTGACCCCTTCTATACCGCCACATCTTTGAGCGAACCAACAGATGTTAATGTCTTGCATGACCTTAAAGAAGCTTTAGATGATGTGGGAGTTTATGAATGGTACGAAGTCGAACAGTTTAATGAATTATTTTTCAATCAAGCGGAAGCCGAACAACTTAGCCCCCTGATTGACACTGCCGCAGCTCGTTTTAATTCAGAATTAGAACTAGAAGACGAAACCAAAATCGACTTGAAAATTAAAGCCAAACAGTTCGTCAAAATTTATGGGCAGGTAGCCTGTATTATTCCGTATAACAATGTCCAGTGGGAAATGCTGCATTGGTTTCTCAAATTCCTGATTCCCAAACTTGCAGTTAGAAATCCCGACCAAGAACAACTTGACGAACTCCTCGAAAGTGTAGACCTTTCTACCTATGGCATTGAGCGAGTTAAACTCAATCACAACATTGAACTTGATGCTTCTGAATCAGAAATTGACCCACAAAACTCCAACTTACGCGGCTATCACGACGATGCCCCACAACAAGACCCCCTCGATGAAATTATTGCCGCATTTAACAATCGGTTTTTTACAGGTTGGGATGCTACGCCGCAAGAACAACGGGTGAAATTCATTAATATAGCTAGGCACGTCATTGATAATCCCGATTACCAAAACCAAGTCGTCAACAACCCAGATGAGCAAAATCGCCGCATTGCTTTAGAGGAATTGATTAAACAAGCCATCAACAGAGAACGCAAACGCGAACTTGATTTGTACAAACGTTACGCTTCAGACCCGGAATTTAAACGGGCTTTTGATGCCAGCATCATGCAGTTACTGTCTCAGACAAATTTAGAAGAATTCCAACGGTTTTTGGGATAAGTTAGCCAGTACCAATTAACTAAAAAACTGGTTTTAGCTGAAAAGCAACTCCACCGGCACACTACCTGACTCTATGCTTTTATCTTGGGAGATGCGATCGCCTACGGTGAGAGATTACGCCAAAAGCCCAATTTTGAACTTTTTTCGGGAAAACTTTTCTTAATCGTCAAATTTTGACAATTTGTATTTTTACATGCCTCCGGCATAATTTAAGCTTTCTGCCCTAAGCCATCAGAGAAACTTGGGTACCCAAATATTCAAACATCCATCTGATATGTATACCCAGGTAGCAGCTATGATGATTTCATCTATCGTGAGGGAAGGTAATGCCGATCATCTCTCTTAGCTCATTCAAAGGCGGGGTTTCTAAAACAACTTCGGCTATCTGTTTGGCTTCCTTGTTTTGTACTGACGGTACAACTTTGGTAATTGATGCTGACCCTAATCGGTCAGCAACGACTTGGGCTAGACCTGGAGGATTACCATTTGCTGTCTGTGGAGAAAAGGAAGCTGCAAAGTTGATGCGATCGCAGAAGTTCGAGTACATTATTTTTGACACACCTGCCCGTCCTAATGATGCAGAAGTGGAAGATTTAGCGAGGGGTTGTGATTTGCTCATTGTGCCAACTCCACCAGACATATTAAGTATGGATGCGATGGCACTGATGGCGAAATCCTTGCCAGAAGATACAAACTGGAAAGTTCTCTTAACAATGATTCCGCCAGCACCGCAAAAGGATGGTCAAGAGGCGATGGAAGCACTAAAACTACAAAATTATCCAGTTTTCAGTCGCGGAATTCGGTTTTACAAAGCTTACAAAGATGCGGTTGCTAGTGGAGTTCCTGTTCATAAAGTTCGCGGGGGAAAAGTAGTATGGCGGGATTGGACAGCAATAAAAAACGAAGTAATTCAGGCAATAAAAGGGTGAGTCGATTTAGTGAAGTTTTGGGTGCAGCGCAAGAAAGTACCCACACTTCTGGGTACCCAGAAGTGTGGGTAGATAAACAGCTAGATACTCAACATATTGAACATTTACCAGAGCAACAAACCCAACTCTCTGAAAAATCAGAAACTCAGATACCTGGATACCCAAATATTCAACAACCCGAACAGTCAGATATTGAGCCAGTTGAACATTTATCAAGCCAACAACCCACGTCTACTAAAAACCAGTCATCTAAAAAACCAAATACTCAGCTATCTGGATACCCAGATATTCAACAACCCGAACAGTCAACTACTCAAACAGCTAAAAATTTGAAGGATAAAGATAAATTAGCCAAGCGTGAGAATCCCGACTACACACAAACAACCTTTCGCATTCCTAAAAAACTGAGTAGGCAGATTAACCGTGTTTTGATGGATTTAGCTGATGAAGGTGTAGAAGTGGATCGCAGTGACTTCCTGAAGGAATTAGCCAGTGCATTTATTCGACTTGCAGATCAGGTTGGTGTAGTAGAAGCATTAGAACAAGTCAAAAATTGGGGGAACCCAAATGGATGAGTAGCTCTTTTGATTATCGAGTTTTCGTATCATATATTACAAAATATGCAACAGTCGTTCCAAACACTTAGACTTAGATGCCAAACTCTTTCAACTTCCAACAGGAATAAATGCCTGTGAAATTAAAGCAATATCCCAACAGTTTTGCCCCCTGGAATTGGCCGACGAGATAGTTCTGATTTCCGGCAAGATGATCTAGAAATCCTTATCCTGTGTGAGGTTTTTAATTGCTACACTAAAATAAAATTAAGCATTTCAGGTCATCTTGCGGGGGTTTGGTTATATCTCAGCTAAATACCTATTGAATTCTCAACCAACGTTCAACTACTTCGCTCCTAGAAATCTTCATTTTAATAGCTAATTCCTTCAATCTGTTTAAAGCAGTAGGAGTTAGTGTCAAATTAATGTTTTTCTTTACTTCCTCATAATAAATAGGTTTTCCCTTCCTGCAAGGAGTTCCAACATGAGAACGCTTTCTCATCCAGTCGGGTTTTATTGACTTCTTTCTAGGCATAAACACTGCTATAACTTAATTTTATTTACCAGCATAAACCTATTTATTATAAAACTTAATAACAAATTAGTTAGAAAAATTATTTTATGCCTATCTAAGGTTAAATATTGAAACAACGAACAGCCTGAAATTCAGATTTAGAAGACATTTAGTTTATGTGGGTAATAAAAACAATAAAAATCCTGAGATAGCTATCTCAGGATTTTTATCTTAGCTCCTATATAGTAAAAGCAACAAAAATATTGCCTTCTACAACAAAACTGAATTTCTAAAAGTCCTGCTATTTAATTACGTTGTCTATCGATATCTACGTCATCGAAGTTAATCGTACATTCTAGCATTGTATCGCCGTCTCCGTCGTCTGCATTTATGTCTCCGTCAGATATTAATCTCAACATTAGGTATCCTTAGATAATAAAAAAAACTTCGTTGAATATAAAACAATTAATCTTAATCATGTTAGTTTATGCGGATTAACTAAAATTCTCAATTAATACTTATATCAATTATACTTTGACTTTATCATAATTTAATATATAATTATTTTGTTGAGTTTTATGCAATAAATATGCAAATATTTCCAGGTTTTAGAAAAATGAAACAACCCTATTCTGAAATAGAAATCATAAAAGAAACACAGATAATAGAGAAACCAAAAACAGTAGGAGAATTTTTTTATTTATATAAAATTCATCTAATTGAGCTTAAGAAAACTGCCGATATTCTTAACATCACCTCAGTTTTAACCAGAAGACTATCTCCAGCGTGGGGTGGTCCTACTCCCAAAGGAACTAGGTCTTCACAAAAAGAGATTGAAACAGCTTTAGCGTTTTTTGAATCTATACCCCTAGAGAAGCTAGCAGATGCTTCTAGCAGTCTAGAAGAATATTTTGAAATTAATAAAGTAGGAAATACAATTAGGTGGCTATCGCGTTCCCAACTCAAAAAAATGCTTAACTGGGGTACTAAAAATGAATATTTAAAACAACCAGAGCATCAAATTTTCTATCGGTTTAAAGAAGTTACAAAGTCGAGAAATTATCCGCAAAACATCAAACTTATAGAAAATAGACCCTCCTGGGGTGAACGCAATTTACTAGGATTCTTTGATAGTGATTATGTAGTAGGCGAAGCAGCCGATAATTCAAAAAGGATATTTTCTAATTGGAATAATTGGACACCTCATATCCTTGAATATCCAAACTTATTCAGTGTTTTGTACGCTCTAGATATTTTCCAGTCCAAACTTTATCTTTTTTTAGGAAATAAAGAACTAGAGGTACAAATATTTGATTGGATTGATTTTTTGATAAATCGTTTGCATCATAGACTTCCTACAGCAGAAAGAGATTTCTTAGCTATTTTAAGATTTCTAGGTTGGCTCCATCGACAAAAAAACATACCGTTAGAAAATTTACGATTTCAAATAATAATTCCTTTCATTAAATTAAAACTTAAGCGAGAAGATTATAAAAATAGTAATGGAATAGTCGATAGAGCTAAATTTAATTTAGCTAAAATGACAGCTGTAGAAGATATGGAAGAAGCCGTAGAAGATATGTTGACAATATTTGATGAATATTTATCTGGACGTCAAATTTCTCCAGATTCAAAAATAAATTATATGAAATCGTTTATTAACTTAGCAAAATTTTTGTATAAAGATGAAACTAAAGAGTTCAAAGTTCAACGTGGATTTAGAGATGTTCCCTTAATTGAAAGCTTACGCCGCAAAGCTAACGAGTTTGAGCATGAACGCAGCAGTGGCGCAAAAAATGTAATTCCAAAACAAAAAAGAATGATTCCTTGGCTTGATGTACTAGAAGTGGTTGAAAAACTTAGAGTAGAAGCCACATTAACTGAGCGAATTAGTGTCAGGCACACTCGCGTTAATAGTAAAGGACAAAAACCCGTTGAAAGGATTAAACGCACAGATAGAGCAATAGCTTGCGATTTTCAGCAATTTTTAATTATGGCTGTTTATACAGCTATGCCACCAGGCAGACCACGCGAGTATTACGAACTAAAACTTAACAAATCTATAGTCGAAGGAATTTTAGAACAGGGTATATTTACGCCAAAAAATCAGATGAAAAATCCCGATCTTGCTTCTTGGTGGATTCATTTAATGCCACAAGATTACAAAACAGGTAAAATTTATCAAGAATGGTGGGGAAAGTTACCTAATACACAGTTTAGCAATGGCAAAACTCTTTACTGGTATATTGAAGAATGGCTAACTAAATGGCGACCCTTTTTTAACCCAAATCACGACTATTTATTCACTACAGAAAAAGGAAAACCAATACGTGGTAGTGCTTTTGCTGGTAGAATAGAACGTTGTATTTGTCGTTTTACTGGGGTGCGTGTTAATCCTCACTCTTTAAGACATATATTTGTTACTTATTTAAAAGATATTGGAGCAACTGAAGAACAATTAAACTCGGCAGCAAAAGCTATGCGCCATAGCAGGCAAACGCAATCCAGTATATATGACCTTCAGGATTTACAATCTGCCCTTGAGCCAAGCTTTGAATTAGCACAGACAATTGCTGAGTCTTTTTATGAAAGATACAAAAAGTGACAGAATGCAATCTTATCGAAGTAGAGTTGATACAGAGGGGTCATTTCATTTTTTTCTCTAGATAAAAGTTTTTGACACTCCATAAGAGAAAACGTTCATTACCGGAGTTGGCTAGCCATTCCTCAAAAGTTTCTGTCACATCTGGATTGCATTCACAAAATTCTTTGTATCGTTCAAAAGAATTTTGTAAATTAATATACTGCCGCCACTGTTTTGGTGCAACATTCAACCAATCTAATGACTTATCAGTCATGAAATCATGATATAGCTTTTCATACTCAGGAGGCGGAATATATTTTGGTAGCTCATTCATAAAATTACCTCCAATCGCATCATTTCATTACCAGGGATAGGGCATTCCCACTTTCTTAAGTCGGATTCAGTATTTTCCAGTAAGACGATCGCTGTTAACAAATTTTGTTGGGTTTTTACTTTAATCACCACTCCTTCTAATCCATGCCGTTTGCTGCCTGGACAATGCACTTTTATCCGTGACCCTTTGGTAATGGTTGGGGATATTTTAGAGTCTTGGTCAATTGGTGAAAGTTGGTGGTCTTTGGTGGTTAGTGTGTCAATCCCTGAAAGTTGGTGGTCAATTGGTGAAAGTTGGTGGTCAATTGGTGAAAGTTGGTGGTCAATTGGTGGTGAGTTGGTGGTTACCAACCCTTGCTGTATCGACTTTTCACCATTTTGTTGGTGCTGTTGGTGGTAATTTTCTCTTAACTCACTTTTTGCTAAATCTTCATTAATATCTATCGTAGTAGATTTGGATTTAGAACAAGTAGATGAAATACCACCAACTCCACCAACGTTTCTCTCTATTCCTTGTCTAGTAGACATTTCAGTCGTTGGTGGTGCCACCAACTGACCACCAACTCCACCAACGTTTTTACGGTTATTACTAGGGTAGTATTTTTTACTATAACGGCAGATAATACTCATTTCCATCAGCAGTTGGCAATCTTGGTCGATTTCGGCGGTGGGAATTTTTTTCAAAGCGTTGATGGTGCGTTTAAGGTCACTAACGGTAAAACCATCGGGGTGACGTTCAGCAAACTCTTTAATTTTGAGCAAGTTCCCTGCTAATGTTTGCTGTTCACTGTTGAGGGCATACAGTAGCCGTGCTTGTGCTACGTAAAAATCAATGATCTGACAGGCTACTGCCATTGTCTGACCGTCGATGAATTGTCCTGGTGTGGTTTCTCCAGCTAACACTGCGTTAACTAGGTGCAGCCACAGGGCGAATCTACCTAGATAAGTTTGCAATTTGGGGTAAGTGGCTTTAAGACCTGGGTGTGACTCAGCTTCCAGCCAATTGATCAGTTGGTGCTGATACGCTTGGTAAATTTTCTTGCCTTCTGTGGTGAGGAAGTAATCATACTCTGGTAATTTACCCAAACCTTCATAAAGGAATAACAACTCGTTTTGTAACTGTTGTCCTGTACCGTCATCGTCTCGGAATAGGTTGATATAAGCCAGGGGATTTTCCTTCAGGCAGAATAACCAACGGGCAAACTCACCCGCATGATCTGCAAAATTCTGTCGAGATTGGAACTGTTTTAAAATTTCTGGTTGGGTGTTACCTGTGCGGCTAATGGCAGAACGCTCTAGATAAATACATTTTTCGCTGTCTACAACATCTTTAAACAGGGCATCCCCGTTAAATTCGCTCAGATCAAGTTGACTATCATCACCTTTGCCTCCACGATACTTATTGAGTCCGGTGATGTAACCTGCCCATTCGTCACGCCAGTAGAGAATCCCTCTAGGATTCTCCCCGTGAATTTTCATTCGTGCTTCACTGCTGGAACCTTGGATTATCAACCGCTTACGTGGTGCAGGTTCTTCTGGCAGTTTATCACCTTTACCGCAGTGTTTCAACTTAGTTTTATAGTCATCTACTGCCTGTTTCCAATTTTTGTACTCGTTAGCTTCCAGTTGGTTGAGTGGATTGATAATAGTTTTTTGAGCAGGAGTTTTTAACGTGCCAGTGGGAGCTACGACACAAGTCCAAAAAATTGAGGTGACGGTATATCTGGTTCTGGGATCAACGACTAACAAAGAAGATGTACCAATTCTGGAACCTGCAACGGGAAATAAAGTAGTTAACAATGCCTCTGATGATACGGGCATAGCATTTGCTATGGATTCTAGTAATAATGCTAGCTTGCCACCGTCACCCCACAGTATTTGACTGGGTAATAGTTCCGCCTTTTGTGCTTCTAACAATGAGGGTAATTGACGTCCTGCGATTTTACGGTCTACAGATTGTTCTTGTTCTTGTGACCGTGATTTGTAAAGTTTAAAGACATTACCAAAATTGTGACCAGTTTTTGTTGCTAGTTCCAACAATCTAGCTTCTAATTCTGATTGTTTGTAATTCTTCTCAAACAGTGAGTCAATCTCTGCTAGTAGTTCATCTGGACTGAGGGTAAATTTCGTAATTGGGGGATTGGGAATAACGTTATTAAAATTGTTTACACTTGCCCGTTCACTACTTAGGATTCTTTCTCGCCTCTGCCATGTTTTAATACATTTAATAATGTAATCTTCACTTAAGGTAGGTTGGGGATTATCGCCCATTGCTGATTTCCAGATATTATCTGGCTCAGAGGCATTATCAGAACCCAATGGTGGTGAACATTTAGAGCAATAATCATCAAATATGTCTCTGGGGTTGCCAGAATAGCGATACCCAAAGGTATCTAACCAACCAGCAGTTCCTATCAAATCACAGGCTACAGAGTATGCTTTAGTATTTCTTGCACCTGATAGCGTGCCAATATCAATTAATTCTCGATTTTCTTTGCTGAGGCAGAAATACAAAGGACAACCGTCTGTTAAGTCATTTATACTGATTGGCTTTACTGTTTTGTTTTTAGGAGCACGCGTAGGGATGATTGTTCTTAATTCTTTGTAGCTGTAACGTTTGCCAGTGTTGAGGATGATTTGGGTTTGTCCGTTAGGGACGTTATTAGGACCAAAGTGCCAACAGCCAGCTAAACGCATGACTCGTGAGGGATTTTTTAAGGAGCGGTCAGCGTTGGCGTACTCTAGTAAATCGCTTTCTAGTTGCTTCCACTGTTGAGGGTTAATTAATTGATCGAAAACCCAATAACTATGAATGGATTTATTTCCTGTGTCTATCTGTAAACTAGGTTCTGGTAGAGAGAGATTATGCCATAGTTTTTTCTGTGATTCTTTATCAAGATTGTCATGTTCGTAGAAGATAGCGCGACAAGTGGTTACATCCTTGTCAGCTTGTCCGCCGCCGTTAACTACGAAGTAAACTCCTCTGCCATCAGACTGCCAAGCATTAGCTGTACTAATTAACTGTTTAGAATTACGTACCTCTGAGCTTCTGCCTCTATCGTCTTTTTTGCGTGGGTCATTGCTGGGATAGAAGCTGCGTAGGTAGACTGTATCTTCTGGTTTGTAACCTAGTGCAGTCAGATGGGCTAATGCTTGAGACTTATCTATAGTGAAATTTTTTTCAGGTGCAGAAGCAGTAGTTTGTAGTGATGGAATATACATGGTAGATATCTCCGAATAGTGTGTTTTGGCTATCGGAGGGGGTTTATGGCACTGCCTGTAACTGATATCTACAAATTTCGCGATTTACTTAGTTTTACTTGTGTTTAAGTGGTGAAATAAAGTTTGATGACTTTTCAATTAATATCTGCGAACAGAATTCCATCAAAATTTTCACAGCTATCGGATTTAAAAAGTAGATATCCACTTTCGGATATTTCTTCTGTATAATATCAATAGGCAGCGCGGATTGAATCTCTATTCACCAATCAGTGGTCACGAGCTTCCAACTTCATTCCCACTGTTTTGGAATCTTTGAGATCCCCCGCTCCGGTTTTTTTGAAACTTTTGTTTTTTAGCAAAGCGTTTACTACTTGGTGGTAACGCTTTATTTTTTTAGTTGTTGGCGCAACTTTGCATTGACCTCCATTTACGTTTAATTTAGGTGCTTAAATGATTCTACATAACTTCTGGTTGTTTTATCTTTAACATTATCTTGATTTTTTGCTGGAATTACCTAATAAAAATGCTGCACTTCTTCATTCAGCCCTTGGTATGCTCCAAGAAGAATTGATAAAAAAATTATCTTTTCACTAAGCTTTGATTTAATGAATATCAATCAACTGGGCGAGTCTAGTTAAATTCTCTTCTTCTAACTTAAGAGACTCAGGCGTGGTATCTCGACTCCCCTCTGATGTGTTCTCTATGTCAAACACTCCTTTGCTTGTCTCCACCCGCAGGGTAACAAACACTGTGTTAATGTCTGATATCTTGTAGGTCAGATGAAAGCCAGGACGCAGGGTCACTATATGTGAGAAACGGCTGTATGGGTCTCGTCTGTCAGCACGATCAATTACAGTCATGTCCATGCCACGCCCACCAACTGGGTACTTATTATATAGACAGTATAAAAACTCATAGTCAGCGTTTGTCACTAGACCGACGCTGCCGTCGTTAAGTAAAATTGCACGAGTGTCAGAGGGAACGGTGATACTAAAGCCCAACTTGGGTAGGTTAATCGTACGGTTGGTATTTGACTCCGGCTTAGATGGTGTTTCTTTAGTACAGTTAATTGGTTTGGCAACAGCAGGTTGTATTACGAGACAAGGCAGCATGAAAAATAGTGTGGCTGCGAGTAGTTTCATAGGTGTAATTATTAACTCTTGTGTATATTAATACCACTATAGTTTAAAGCAAAAAAATTACTCATTTTTGATAGCAACGATTTATCTTGCAGGCGTACAGAAGCGAGTATAGACAACTCAGCCCAGCCCCAACATGAGCAGATACTATTGGAGCGAATTATACCTGCACTTGGAAAGAATAAAAAACCAATAAGTAAGCGCTCTACGGCTTGATAAAAACAATGGGTGTAACATAACGTGCCTAATGTTTCACTCATCAGCCCCAAAAACTTAAGATAAATCACTATGGAATCCGCTATTGTCCCTACCGAAATTTGTACACAGATAGTTACCTATTCGGGAGAGAATATTTGCATGGCTACCGTTGTGCAAACTCCCGTCCATTCTCCTAGCGATCGCCTGCTTGATATGTGGCTACATGGTAAGAGTCGTCACACTCAGCAAGCTTACCGTCGCTATGCCCGTGCGTTCTTAGAGTTTGCCAATGCTCCATTGCCAGAGTTGGGACTAGCACACCTGCAAGCTTGGAGTGATCAGTTACCTGGAAGTGAAAGCAGTCGCAAAACTGCCGTGAGTGCCATTAAATCACTGTTCACCTTTGCCCATGAGGTTGGCTTGATACAGGTAAACCCTGGTAGGGCAATGAAGTTACCAAAGCCTAAAGACTGCCTCAGTGAGCGCATTTTATCTGAGGGTGAAATACACGCGATGTTCGCACTTGAGACTGATATCAGAAATAAATTGATACTCAAAACCCTTTACTACTGCGGGTTGAGGGTGTCTGAGTTAGTCAGTCTTCAGTGGAAGAATGCTATCGCTCGTCAGGCTGGAGGGCAGCTTACTATTTTTGGGAAGGGCAGAAAAACTAGGGTGGTGTTAGTCCCCGTAGCACTGTGGCGAGAACTGGAAGTTTACAGGGGAGATGCTGATAGCGATGCTCCAATATTTAGGAGTCGTGAGCAGAATGCTGATGGCAACTACCACATGAGCCGCGTCCAGGCTTGGCGCGTAGTTAAAGCAGCCGCCGCAAGAATCGGAATTAAAGACCCGTCACCTCACTGGTTACGCCATGCCCATGCTAGCCATTCTCTTGACCGAGGCGCACCAATTCATTTAGTACAGCAAACTTTGGGGCATGAGTCAGTCGCCACAACTAGCAGATATTTACACGCTCGACCGGGAGATAGTAGCAGTTTGTATCTGGGTAGTTAGGTTTATCTCAATATCAATTTTTTACTTTCTCTGGGTTTATACGTAGAGGTGCAATATCTGAGTTATAAACTTGGACAATATTCGAGGTTACGGCAATTTGCTGAGGACGGCTTTTAAAAGCAGAGGTTAGATTGAGCCAAAGTAATAATTTAATTGGCATCAATATATGAATGAAGATAAAGAATATACGAAATTATGTGACTTACTTGTAGCGAAAGAATGGGTAAAAGCGGATGATGAAACCGCAAGGTTAATTGCCATAGCATCGGGTAAAGATGAGTATAATTTTTCTGGAAGCAAAAGTATTAACGAAGAGGATATAAGCAAAATTCCTTGTGAATGTCTCCAAATTATTGATGAACTTTGGATGCGTTACAGTAATAATAAATTTGGTTTTACTATCCAAATTGAAAAATACTTAGAGGAGGTTTCTAAATGCTCTAATTTTTTCAAAACAGAATATGACTTTTTTGTATCTTTATCTCAACGGTTTGGTTGGTGTGGCAAGCGCTATGATGATTGGGTAGTTTCCACTAATTTTTTATATTCTGAAGACTTACCAAAAGGTTTTTTCCCTCGTTGGGGAATTACTCTCTTACCAAGCTTAGATTCTTATAAAACAGCTTTATTTATAGGAAATTGTGGTATTTTTGATTTTAAAGAACAACAATATTTTCAAAATTATATATTCAATTTACATGATAAAGAAATCCATAATATTATAAAAGATATTTTTTCAATTAAGATTATAAACTTATTTTTCTCTCATTTACAAAGTTGCATTATAAATAATGTTAGTAATATCAACATTGCCGAACTTGAAAAGCAAACTGATTTATTAAATCAGAAGAACTACTATACTCCTAAAACCCATAAGATAGCTCAAAAGCAAATTCTGACATCAATTGCTCAAAGGAGAGGACAATCTCAATTCCGGGAAGATTTGCAGTTAGCTTATGATAATTGTTGTGCTATTACACGCTGTAATGCTAAACAAGCTTTAGAAGCTGCTCATATCATACCCTATTGTAAAACTGAAGATAATGATATTTCAAATGGGTTGCTTCTCAGGGCAGACATACATACACTCTTTGATCTAAATCTGATAGCAATTGAGCCAGAAACTTATAAAATACACCTTGCTCGTAGTTTGCACGACAGCAGTTATTACGATGAGATAAAAAATAAATATGTGAGATTACCAGAAAAAAAATTTTATCGACCTAAGCAAGAAGCGCTTGAATGGAGATGGAGATTATTTGATTGCAACAGTTAATTTTCTTGATAAAGAGTAAGGGGTTAATGTGGTCGCAGAGCAAGACTATATTGCTAATGTAAATCTCCATAAATAGGACATATCCACAAGGTGAGTGCTGACAAAATCCTTAGAGATACCTGTGCGCGGCTGGGGATTGAAGGGGTGAGTACGCACAGTTTCAGGAGGACGGCGTTAACCAGGATGAGCGATGCGGGGATACCGTTGCGCCACATACAGGAGATATCGGGGCATCGCACGCTGGCGGCTTTGGAGCGTTATCTGGGGGTCACTGAGAAGCAGAAGCAAAACGCTATCTCTGCTTTGGATTTTTGAACTAGGCAGATTCAAAATACTGTGCGTTACACTGCGGAGAACCCCAGGCGTTTTGAGCATTTTGATTGGCAGTGGGAGCAGCCTTTTTGATGGGATTTTCATCGACTAACATCATTGGCTGATAGGATATTAGCTTGAGAGTAAACTATTTAATTACTTGGAATTAATAACATCCGCGCCTCAATTCCTTCCCAGGTTGTGGGGGACACTTGCACAGATGCTTTTTTGCAATGAATAGTAAGGTAGTTAGCGTAAAGATAATTGTCCAGTGCTTTGACATCTTCCAGGGATAATCCATATATATCTGGGTCGAGATTAAAAGCATTGAGTAAGGTGTGTTTGAGGTGCTTAAAAAATATCAGGCGCATTTCCAGTGGTTGTTCATTATCAGGAATTTTATCTTTTAGTTCTTTGAGTTCGTTAAATAGCACAGTAAAATTAACGTTATTGAAAATTTTTAATTCTTTAATTTGACGAGTGTAGCTGATTGCTTCGGTGTAGAGGTTGGCAATAATTCTGGGGTGTGCGACGGTTTCTTCCATATGTTCAGCAAATAGCCAGTAGTTAGCGATGGATGTAGCATTGTCGATAAATTTGTCAATGACTGCTTTATCGATGGATTGGGTGATGGACAGGTGGGCAATACATTCGGCGTAGACGACGCTATCAACTACGGATCTGTTGTAGCCAATCGCGAAGATATTGACGTAGGCAGTAGCATAGGCAATGGCAACTGCACGTTTAGCTACAGTTTTGAAATCCCCAGCAGATCCAGTTGTAATTTGTGTTGCCCAGTTTAATAAAGCTTGCGACTTCGGTGTGTTAATGTACTTTTGCGCCTCTTTCTCCATCAACAACAGCAAATCATCTGCACCACCCCACATTAAACCTGCTACTAATAAAAACACTTCCTGCCAACGTTTATCTGTCAGGTGTTCAGTAACTAATTTCTCAATTTGGCGATGGTCATCAATATATTGTGCTG
>NZ_CAWUDM010000093.1:0-23285 GCF_963920855.1 Nostoc sp. CCY0012
TAGATAGAGAATATATGGAGCGGGTTTATCAGTTGGAATTTGAGGGAGTTGTTAATGCCAATGAACGCAGAACGGGGAGAGATAAGTTATCCCCAATGGCTCGACAATTATTTGATTATTTAACCAGAACTGAGAAGATAGAAGCGTCTGTAAAAGATATTCAACCTAGTTTTAAAGTTAAGGGAGAACGGTTTACTGTTGAGCAAATTAAGGGATGGATGTATGAGATTGTGGGGGCGCATTTAGCTGATTGGGTAGGGGAAGGAATTATTAAATTAACCCAGATTTGAGCAGACAGGAGACAGTAGACAGTGCGGACAGGAATAGACAGAACGTAGACACAGCAAGGGACAGCGCTAGACAGGAGCTAGACAGGAGGCTGTCTGGTAGACAGTAAAAAGTTAAATGCTCGACGTTTCTTGAATTTTAATTGGGGTGGTTTGTGAAAATCTTTGCTTATAGCGACCCCAAGACATTGGAGCGCTATTAGTGATCGCCTATTCCCCATATAACCCCATCATTTTGTTTTGAGTGGCTTCTAGAATCCCCAAGCCCATAATCTACCGCCCGAAAGGTTAGACCCTGGTTTAAGGCTATTTTAGAAACCGCTAATTTAATCCGAACTGTTTCTCACGTTTAACGGCATTAAAAATATGCGCTGATAACTAAAATATTGGTTTTATTTATACAAACATTTTATTTGACGACACCAATCACGAAAAGAAATAATTATTCTTTGAAAATCGTCTTCAGATGGTAAAACTCCGTTATGAGCAATAATATGTCGCAAATCTTCTATTTGCATAAATCTATTTTCAATAAAATTAATATTTCCAATATAAGGTAAAAATAAATAGTCATTTTTTCTAATCAAAGTAGCCAAATCCTTCCACTGCATGTAATAAAGAGGTGAACTAGAACCGCGCGGAGAAATCCATTTATTTTTTTCCTCTTTCTCTTTTAAGGTTTTAAAACTTTTTTTCATATCTGAATTTGAAACTTTATCCCACCAATCTTCTCCCATCTCTTGAGAATATATATTTTCAATAAAAGAACGAACAGAGTTTTCATAACAATGAAGTATCAGATATAAATTAGACATTTTATAAGCTTTTAATATATCTTCATTGTTCAGATAAGGCGTGTTAATAATATCAGTATATGCCAATTTATTAAGAATACTATAAAGAGTAGCTTCAGCTATTGACATAGCTAAATTTAAAGACCCATCATCGGAAAATTTAGTACCTTTTAAAGCGTTAGACCATATACTTAATTCATCTTTCATGTCAGCACCGATTAGAATTTCTACAACACTATCTAACCAACTTGAAAAATGTTTAAAAATAACATCGGGAGAATCATAATATGTCATCATATCGGAAAGTCCTGACAATAATGATTCTATAATTTGTCGCTTATAATTCATAGAATTATCAAAATTGAGTTAGATATTTTACTGTAATGCCCTTTTTAGAAAGTACATTTAAAATGACCATTCATGTTCTAGATCATCGAGAGCCGCTCTCACTGATGTTATATCTGCAAAGTCTTTAAATGGGCTGGATTTAGCGAGTTCTATGATGGAATGCAGGAATAAATTTAATTGGTTATTATCACCCTGCGCTATTGCCTGATCGACTTTTTCAAACAGAAAGCGAAAATTATTTGCTCGTTCGTCAAATGAGCTTTCAAGATACCTTATCAGAACATCACGATCAGCTTGAATCTGGGCAATTGTTGTTGTTTCCCAAGCTTCAATGCCCCGCCTTTTAGTCCTCTCTTCCTCTGCAACTATCTTGTAATCGGTGTAGGCTTGAACGATAGAGTGTAGGTATTGAGCAGTATCTGTACCTGCACCCAATACTTCTACAGAAACTTTCTTAGTTGTCATGTCTATTTACCTGATAGGGTGCGGTATTTTTCTAAGATGGTCACAGTGCCAAGGTTAAGTTTTCCCTCACTATTCAAGACTGGGGTTTTCAAAATTTCTACAAGTCCCTTCATGAGAAGTCCTACCTGTTGAAACTTCTCAGCATCTCTCTTTGAATCAAAAGGTTGAGATTCAAGTTCGTTCAGCCCTTCAACAGCAAGAGTGTTTAAGGATTCAAACACACCTTTTAACTCAGCAATGCGCTGTTTTACTTGTTTTGAATATTTTTTGGCTGCGTCAATATCAGTAATCGCTGTATTGACTTTTGCTACATATTCCTGCGCCTTGGTCATGGCTTTCTCACCTTCACGAGCCGCAAAAAAGCCACCAATAGCCAAGGCTGGAATAGTAGTGATACCACCTAGCACCCAAACACCAACAGCCATACCACCACCACCGGCTGCAACTGCTCCACCGCCAAACCATGCCAGCATTGCATTTGTAGCGGCGGCTCCACTAAGGCTTGAGATAGCTGTTCCGGTGCTTGCTACTCCTATAGAGGTAGCAACACCTATAGCACTACCGTAACCGGCTGCTGCGGCTCCAGCGGCTTTAGCACCAGCCATGAAATACTGTTCTGCTGCTACGGCAGCAGCTTTATATTCTTGTATCTGCTGAACTGAAAAGTTTAGACCCTCTAAAAGTCGCTTCTCGCTTTCAGAAGCTTTCCTACCAGTGCGTTCAACAAAGTCAACAAAACGCTTAATCGTGTCTTTTATGACCCGGAGTTGGAGTTGACCATACTCCTCTGCTAACTTGTTTGTAGCTTCTTCCTCGATTTTCAACCATTCAATAGCACGTTCATATCGCTCTTGAGCGCCTTTAGCAAGTTCATTAGCTTTCTGACCAGGGTAAAATGAAACCACTAACTAAATGCTCCTAATTATTAGCCATAAATGATTTCATCATCCTCGCTGCCGTCTTTTAACGTCGTCCGCATGATTACCTGTATTTGACACTTTCACTAAGAAAGTTCGCAATTAGAGCGCTATCTGGGCGTAACTGAAAAGCAGATATATGTCAGCCCAAAGCAACAGGCTGTGAAAAGCATCTTAGCTGTAGCCAAAAGTTGATATCGGTTTTGATAGCAACGATGGAGCAACCAGGGGTACAGAAGCGAGTATAGACAACTCATGCCAGCCGTAATCCGAACCGACACTATTAATGCGGATTATACCTGCAAGTGGTCATCGTGCAGCCTAGATAAGCAAGTTTTATCAGCCAACGGAATCATGAGGGTTGTAGCCGTTGGGAATGATAAGTAGAAATTGATCGCTCGTTGTCGCCTTCGTGACCCCAACGAAGATACAATACTTTTGGGGATTGATTACACGTTTTCTCAGTTAGGTGTAATGCCCTAGAAGGTAGAAAGGATGAAGGTTAGCGGCAACGGACAAGGCAAAATACTCAGCCAAGACGAATTAAGGCGATTGTTCACTGAGGGTTTACTTACTCCACGCGATCGCGCTCTGTTTGGCATCTGCCTGTTTACTGGTTGTCGCGTATCAGAAGCGTTGGCTCTCAAAAAGACTGATATCAAATCAGGAACCATCACTTTCCGCAAGTCTACCACCAAAGGCAAGTACAAAACACGGATTGTAGATATTCCACCAGCACTAGCAGCAATATTGGCGGAGTATCAACCCAAGAGGGAGGTGATGTTTCCTGGCAAGCGCGGTGTAACTGAACGGCTGACCCGATTCATGGCAGACAAGATTTTACGGGATGCTTGCAAGCGGATTGGGGTAGAAGGAGTCAGCACCCATTCGTTTAGGCGAACTGCCCTCACGCAGATGTCCAGCGCTGGGATACCTTTGAGAACTATTCAGGAAATCTCTGGTCACAGTGATTTGGGGACGTTGCAGCGTTATCTGGAGGTTACGCCAGAGCAGAAGCGCAAAGCGGTTTCGGTGATTGGGTTTTAGTGTCGGTTCGCTTAGGAGTGGGGTGGGGTTGGAATGGCACTAAGACCGGAAAAACTAGGGTGACTGAGCATCAATAACATTTAGAAAATCTTCAGCAGTGATAATTGGGCAAGAAAAATCATCTTTCAGGCTGAGTAAATCGCGATCACCTGTCACCAGATAATCCGCCTCACCAACCACAGCCAGAAGTAAAAAAGGCACATCAAACGGGTCACGACATTCAGGAATTATAGGCAACACATCAGGTATCGCCACAGCCTCACAAAAAAGTATGTAATCCGATAATAAATCTTCTTGCTCAATTGGCGTGAGCTGAAACTTTGGATAAGCCAGCACTCGGATTAACTCAGTTGTTGTTGCTTTAGAAACCAGGGGAGTGAAGCGCTCATCCTGCCATGCCAAACGAATCCTAGATATTCTTCCCCCAAAAATCAGCGCCGAGACTATGATATTAGTATCAATTACAACCCGTGAACCAACCCTCATGACTGACGCGCCCAAGCCACTGCATCAGCCACATCCTGCTCACTCAGCCCCAAATCTGCCAGCTTCGCCCGCACCGCATCCGCTCGCTGAATTTTTACAGGAGTCAGAATAATTTGCCCATCCTCTACCTTTACCTCAAAATACTCAGCCTCTCCGATTTCACGGGTAATACTTTTAGGCAACGTTAGTTGATTCTTAGAAGTTAACTTGGCGAGCATGACAAGCCTCTTAGCCTTTTGCAGACAATGTAAGGATTCCTTACTTTATTATATAAGTCTTCCCTTACAAGCGGCATGGGTTGGGGCATATCCATAAGGTGAGTGCTGACAAAATCCTCAGAGATACCTGTGTGCGGCTGGGCATTGAGGGCGTTAGTACTCACAGCTTTCGGAGGACGGCGTTAACCAGGATGAGCGATGCCGGAATACCCTTGCGCCACATACAGGAGATATCGGGACATCGGACTTTGGCAGCTTTGGAGCGTTATCTGGGGGTAACTGAGAAGCAGAAGCAAAACGCGATCTCTGCTTTGGATTTTTGAATAATTTAGGGGAATTACTTTATCACGAGATTTCTATACCAAAGTCTACACGGGAGGAATCAGCACTTTAGGAGCGATGGTGTAACCGCCCGACGTAGGCGGGGCATGACGGGTTGTAAAGTTTTGTAAAACTAATTGTCAAAAACCTTGAGTTACCGTTGTTTCAGCCTCAACCATTACTTGACTATTCAAATGAAGACATTCCCTAAAAGGAGCAAATTGTAGCCACTACCTTTCGTCCTAAACAATTATCGTTACATCGGTTATTTTGTACTCAATGTAATATTCAGAGTTTTCACTAACGCTTGAAAAAGTCTTTCCTCCAGAATGGTCTGTATAGTAGAAATCATGCCCTCCTAAGTAATCATCTCCTGAAATAGAATCATAATCCCATATTTCCACACGGATATGCTTATCAAAGATAAACGCAAGTATTTTACCCTCAACTTCATTACCATTCTGTAGTTTTGACTTAGGTTGTAGCTGAATATTACTGTCTTCATCAATATCCCAACTATTTTGCAAACCTGGATCTCTTGGAATCCACTTCCATGATTTATCCCAATCACTCAAAACTCTGAAATAAACATCATCATTTCCCGCACCAGACGAATGAGTTATACACCTGATACTCTGTAACGTAAGATATTTAAATTTGAATTCTGCCATATTTCCTCCATTTACTTATAGGGTGGCCACCCTTATAGCGTTTTCTAGTCTACTGAGGTACAAATTTATCCGCGTTCATCTGTGTTTATCTGCGTTTAATTATTGTCGTTTGTACTTCACTAGGGTAATAAAAGCTATATTTAGAGAAACTAAAAAAGATTAACTCTATCTAGAGAAATATAGAGTGAATCCATCCCTAGATTCATTAAATTCATAGTTTCATTTATTAAAACAAACTATTATCAGAAAAAATCAATACCCTTTGTTCTGGGGTTAGTACAATCTGAGCATCGATGCCAGCAGTATTTTTCCCCTGGTTTTCCTGGGTGATTCGTCGCACAGATAATAGCAGGTTGGAGAAACTGCGTAACATTAGTTTCATCAGGCTTCTGACCTGATTCCACTGTTGGTTCTTAGTTGCACGATAAATTCTCTGTCTTAAGTTCCTTACACGCTTTTTTGTGAGCCGCCAGTTAATGTCAGCCCAGTTTTGAAGCGGTTTTCTTGTTCCGATGTCCAGTTGGACTCTATCTTTCACAATGAATTCGGTTCTTTTTACGTTGATTTATCGTTGAAGACCTACCGGAAGTCTGCCGTTTTTCAACGTGGGGCAAAGCTTGAACCCCTATTCCCTGCATTACCAGGGACATTCGCTTTCTCCAGTATCCTTTACCCACTGGATAGTTGTGCGTTCCTTGCGGTTCGCCTACTCTGATATTGGTAGCAGAAAATCCATTGGGCTTACTGTAGTTTCGAGTGTTTGAGAAACGTCCGGGTCGGGTTCCGCCTATACTTCGATGGGATTACAGTCTGTCACTTAACAGAATAGCGAGCCGTTAAGTTACCCATTTACCTTTTGGTCTAAGTGTTTCAGCCTGATTTCACTTATCGCGTAAATGACAAAGTTTCATCGACGGTTCATTTACATTAACCCTGTCGGACTTCCCCTCGCCTATCCCCAGTTTGGGCTACCAGGAACAGATACTTTCGTGGTCTGCATTCCATTGGGTTCATTGCTTACTTCCAATGTGACCGGAGTCAGTGACTCTTTTACGTGGGGACGGTGAGACAGACTTCACCGGGAGAGTCGGCTCTCCACTCATTTTGTAAGGATTAAATAAATCCTTTAACACTCAACTTTCTACATCGCACCGCTATATCTACGCCAAAAGGCGGAAATTTTCATGAATCGTTGTACTACCCCTTTGCACTTCGCCATATCTAATCGTTAGCTTGCCGAATGCTGACTCCAGAACAGTTGTTAACAACTCTTGATTTTTATCTTGAATAACCTGAAGGAAATAAAACGATGAAAAAAATGATAGTGCCAACTACGATAATCACTTCCGTGATGCTTCTTACTAATTCAGCAGTAGCGCAAATGGTGCAATCAGTTTACCTCGAAGGCAGGACTGATTCTACTGGACGTTTTGCTATAAATCATCAATATGAAGCAGAGCCAAGCAACTGTGAGAGTACCCGTATTGTAGGGGCAACAGTCGCTATTCGCAATTCTGGGAATGGGCAATGGTATATAGTTCACGACAGAAACGATGCGAAACAAGCCATTAACTTTGGTAATAGGGTGATTACTGGGTATTTTGGCACTAATGAATTTAAGAGCCAGCCTGTGCGAGTAGTTTTGTTTTTGTCACATCAAATTTGCTAAGAGCTAATTTGGGATTTGAGCCAATCAGTTGCGGCTGTGTTTAAAAGCCGTGAGCGACCGAGTGACGATGTTGGGAATTTCTCGTTGGGCAGGCATTGGTGGTAGTTATCGGACGATGTTGCGGTTCTTTCATACAGTAATTCCTTGGGCGACGTTGTTTTGGCTATTTTTCCGCAAGCATTTGTTTCGGACAAATGAGGTATATTTGCTTGCAGGAGATGAAGTCGTAATTAGTAAATCAGGGAAACAAACTTATGGGCTGGATAGATTTTTTTCTAGCCTCGTCAGCAAACCTATATTAGGGCTATCTTTTTTTACATTATCATTAGTAAGTGTTGAGCCAAGATCCAGTAAAAACCTGAGCGTGGATAAGAATTAAGTCATAATTGTTGTGCTGCCCAGTAGCTCTAGCCACGACCACGCAATACGCCTGCTCAACGCTGCCTCTCAATCACCTTGCTATTTCTTGGTTATGACAATCCTTGCTAAGAAATTAACTACTATGTTTCTTAATGCTGTAGAACTCTATCACCTCAGTAAAACAGCGTTCACTCTCCTGGGCGATCGCTCTTAAGCCAAGATATGGCTCATTGCTGCCAGCACTACCCATTGTCGCGTACTCACCTATAGCTCAATTTTCACCTTTACTAACAAACCAATTTTCAACGTTTAAACCATTAAAAAACTCAAAATCAGAAACATTATTAGTTACCAAAACTAAATTATTACTACAAGCAATACTCGCAATTTGACCATCTACAAAAGCAGGGGTTTTGCCAATCTGAGACAATCTAACCCTTTCTTGGGCGTGCCATTGTGCCGCCTTTAAATCATAATCAAATACTGGTAAATTTAAGACCGATTCATAAATATAATTTCTAAGATACTCTCGCCGCTTAGATTCTGGCAACCGCAAACAGCCATGTAGAAGTTCATGAACAACCACACTAGAAACAGCCACTTCTGACTTATGAATATCTATTTGGTGTAAAACATTGGCATTAGGAATAGGGCGTGCTGGCTCTGAGAGAATATTAGTGTCAAGCAGAAATTTCAAGCTCATAAATTAATCTCTCTGCCTACACTCTTGTCTCGTAAATCAGCAAAATCCTCATCAGTAAAGATAATCCCTTCGCGTTGGATTACCTGTCTAAATTTCTGTAGTCCCTGCCAAAATTTATCTCCTCTAGATTCCTCCTTTTTTTGACGCAGAAACTCAAATAAATAGTCTTGTTCTTCTGTGGGCAAATTGTTAATGGAATTAAGAATTTCTTGTAAATTCATCAATTAAGCTCCTCTAAACTAAACCCCAACTGTGCTAACTGTATTTTAATTTGAGCAGGTAAGGTTTGAGGTTCGCTCCTCTGCCCTTCCCTAGAACTTCTCTTCATCTGATACACTTCAATAAACTGGAAACTAAAACCGAGTCGGTTGACCCTACCTCAACTTATTTTCTAGGAACTCCTGCAAGTGTCAACTACTGACAAGCAATGCCGCATTATTGCACTGTTTAACCAGGCGGGTGGTGTCGCCAAATCAACACTGACCCAAAACTTGGGATACCACCTCGCACAACGAGAACACCGCGTCCTCCTCATCGATATCGACCCCCAAGCGTCCTTGACCAAATTCATGGGGTTAGTGCCATCTCAGTTACAAAAAACCATTGCCGATGCCATTATCGATGAGCAGCCCTTACCGATTCATGAGGGCATTCACGGTATGGATTTGGTTCCAGCAAGCCGAGTCCTGAGTGGAGCCGAAATGCAGTTAGTCAGTGCTGCTATGCGTGACTTGCGCCTCAAGGAAGCCATAGAACCAGTTTTAGATGAATATGATTTCATCCTTATAGACTGTCCGCCCAGTTTAGGGTTACTTTCTTATATCTCCCTAGTCGCTGCTACACACGTCCTCGTCCCCATAGAAACCCACCTCAAAGCCTTTGAGGGAACAGACGAACTATTACAAACTATCACCCACGTAAAGAATAAAGCCAACCGCAAAATCCAAATAGCCGGGTTTATTCCCACGCGGTATGCTCAACAAAACTCAGCCGATAAACGCGCATTAGCAGCTATCCAAACACAATTGTTAGCTTGGGGTAGGATATTTCCACCTATTCCCAGAGCCACGGCTTTTGTTGATGCCACAGAAGAACGTGCGCCCCTAGCGGTGTTTGACCCTAAACATTCTGCCGTCGCTATCCTTGATGAAATCGCTTTGGCTTTGGAGGCGTTGTGATTAGACGTAAGCAAACTGATAAACCCTTTGGGGGACAAATTACCACTCCACCCCCAGCCCCTTGGTTAGATTCACCAGAGGTCAAGACAGCAGGTGCTACTGAAACTACTGTCAAGCTAGAAGATATAGTTCTGCCGCAACACCAGCCCAGACGATATTTTGACCCACAAGCATTAAAAGAATTAGTAGAGTCAGTCAAACAGCATGGCATCCTCCAACCTTTGTTGGTACGTCCACTAGGTGGAGGAAAATACGAATTAGTAGCAGGAGAAAGACGTTTAAGGGCAGGGCAAGAAGCAAAACTTGAAGTCGCGCCTGTGGTTGTGCGTGAGCTATCAGATGACCAAGCGTTTCAGTTGGCTTTAATTGAGAACCTGCAACGCGAAGACCTTAACCCTGTTGAAGAAACTGAAGGGATCTTGCACCTGTTGGCAATCCGGCTGCATTGCGATGTAGAAGCCGTCAAATCCTTGCTGTATCGAATGAAAAACGCTCACAGTAAGGGGGAACAGCCCTCAAAAGACTCATTAAATGAATCTAGGAAAAACGTTTCTCCTAACCCCGATAGTCCACAAACTCTTGACAACGTTTCTGACCATTTAGCCGATGAAACTGAATCTAGGAAAAACGTTTCTCCTAACCTAGATGAAGAACAATCAAACACGGTACAACAGGTGTTTGAGAGTTTGGGACTCATGAATTGGCTATCGTTCATTACCACACGCTTACCTTTGCTCAATCTGCCCGAAGAAATTTTAATAGCACTGCGGGGAGGTCAACTGGAATACACCAAAGCCCAAGCATTGGCACGGGTAAAAGATGACGAAGTGCGACAAGAACTATTGTCAAGGGCAATAGCGTCGGATTGGTCTTTAAGCCAAATCAAAGAACAAATCATCGCCAACACTCCTGATGAACCATCTCCCTCATCTAAAACACCTAACCAAATACCAGAACGGCTAAAAGATATCACCCAGCGCATTAAAAAGCGTCAGCTATGGAAAGAACCTCGTAAACAAAAGCAGCTAGTAAACCTTTTAAACAAGCTAGAAGCGTTATTGGGTGATGAGTAATTTGGTACGAATTGCTATGTGATCAAGGGGAAGCAACGGAGATGGCAGAGAATTTACAGATTCGACAATTACTCAAGGCTTGGTTAGATTACATCCACGTCGAAAATTTGAGTAATGCCAAAGTAGAAGCTGCCGATTTGGAACAACCAAATATCTGGGAGTCTGGTGTAAATCTGATAGGCGATAAATTATTGGTTGATGAGTCTTTATTCAAGGAACTCAAGGAACCCTTCAAAAGCTCGAAGAAAGAAGTACAACCAAAATTACCATCAATTGCTGTAGCTTTCCCCCAGATTTATGAAATTGAAACGAATCGCCGTCAATTTCGCCCGTTGTTTACCATCAACGTTTCTCCTATTTTTACAGGCAATTATCGTGCTAGTGGATGGGATTTAACCCAGTACGAGTTTCAGCCTATTATTCCCAATTTGATGCAGTGGTACGGACTGGAGGAAGAAGCGGCTGAGGAATTAGTCACAAGGGAAGGGCTGAAGGTGTTTCTGGAAACTACTTTTAATCGTCCCTTTAAGACACTACAGGATTTTATGGGACTGATTGAATTACCGCCGTTTCCTGTGCGGTCGAAGCTTCTGCCCTATCTATTGGATTTTGAATACGCTCCTTTTAATTACAACCTCAAAAAAGATTTTCAGAAAATCAGCGACCAGAATTACTTTCAATGGTCAAGACCAGGACATCCAGCTTACGAATATCTGTTTGGACAACCAAAACCACCACAGCATGAAGTGTTGTTTTTAGGTGGTTTTCGTAATTCACTGCCCGATGATTATCAAGCACTTGCTCTGAAACATTCACACTCCAATCCTCTGACTGCGGTGATTGGCCCACCGGGAAATGGCAAGACGACACTGTTGCTGCATAAGATAGCCCAGCAAGTGGTACATCGAGCAGTGGAATTAGCGTCAACTGGCAGAGATAGAAGTAACCTAACTGTGGTAACAAGCACTAACAAATTTGCTGTAAAGAACGTTGAAAAAATTTTAGCCAGTAACTTGACCTGTGACCGTTTCTACTTATCAGGAGGGTCAAGAGATTTCGTTGAGAGCCAAGTGTTACCTAATTTGCAAGCTGCACTCGATTGGTTAGCTAAAGAAACGTTTAATTACGATGAATGGGAGTCACTAAAGCAACAGTTATTAGCAGGTGTTCAACAAATAGAATCTTATAAAAAACAAGATGAAGATGAGCTTCAACAGAAAAGGGTTGATGAGCAATTATTAGAGGAGCTATGCCAAGAGATACGGTGGTTTGAGTCGGCGATAAATACTTCTCTTATTCAGCAATCATCATTAGAATCTTCACGGGACTATTCTAGGTTTCCAGTAGAAGCCTACCAGCAGATAGGATACCATCTTGACAGTGCTAGGCGTTCTTTATCGGCTAAAGGTTACTGGCTGGCATTTAGTAGAAACGCTAACTGGTTTGTCCAGATTTGGCAAAGGATTAGACGATTCTGGCAGTCGATAATCAAAACCAGCCCTCGTCATGTCCTCAAACGGTTACATAAAGAAATAGAAATGCCTGTGTTAGCAACGCTGGCTACTCCATTCCCCTTTGAAATCCCACTAACCACTGAATCTCTCATTGCAGCCCAGGAGAATGTTAATCAGCTTTTAGCAGAAGCATCTTCTTGGCAGCAGCAACAGAATAGTTTTGATAGCACACAACAGCAGTTAGAGTCATTACAGCAAGAACTGACTAACCTGATTACTCGCCGAGGAGAGGTCGAAAACCGACTGGCTGCTTATCCCACCAAAGATTTTTACAGCCGTTTCTACAGCGAATTACACTCGCTGCAAGTAGATTTATTTGAGTGGGCTTGGCAATTTCAACAGCAGGAAGCTAGGCGACGGAAAGATGAGGTGACAACTTCTATTAGGACTTACATTGCATTATTGAATGGGGAATGGGAAGCTTACCGCCAGTTAAGCTCAAATTGGAGAAACATTTATCGAGATATCAGCCTGTTATTTCCGGTGTTCCTTTGCAATTTGCACTCCATCCGCAATTTGTTACCCTATCCCGATAGTGGCTGCATTGATCAAGTAATTGTTGATGAAGCGGGGCAGATTCCACCGTATCAAGTTTTTCCGGTTTTGGTGCGGTGTAATCGGGCTTTGATTGTGGGCGATCCGTTGCAATTGGAACCGGTGATTAATTTGAGTGACCAGCAGAAAGAGGAATATCGTAGCAAGTCTTTTCTGGAACAGGGGCTTACAGATGTAGATTATGACCGCTACAGTCCTACAGCTACCACAGCTTATCATCGGGCGGCTGGGGCATCAGGACAACCGGGGGATATTGGTCAAGGGATTATCTTGAAATATCATTACCGTTGCGTTCCGGTGATTGCTGATTTTTGCGATCACCTATGCAATTACGGCATGATCATCAAGACTGAGCCTAAAGCTTCTCGGTTGGGTACTAATTTGATTGGTTGCCATGTGGAGGGGAAACTGGAAAATTACGTTAATTGGGCAGAGGTTGATGCGGTAGAGGTGTTAATTGATGAGTTGTTAGCGGCGGGTTATTGCATAAATCCTACTGACTCTCTTAACGAAATTGGCGTGATTTCACCTTACCGCCGTCAAGTAGATGCACTGATTCAACGTTTACGATCTCGCTGGACAGATTTTCCAAAGCAGAGCATTGGCACAGTTCACACGTTCCAGGGGGGTCAGAAATCAGTGATAATTTTCTCGACTCGCCAATGTCAACCAACTGATAGTCTCTGGTTTATCAATCGGCGGCCTAATTTACTGAATGTAGCTGTGAGTAGAGCAAGAGAATTGTTTATCTTGGTGGGGGATTTGGGGCGAATTTCTTCAGGGGGACATACAAAGGAGTTGGTGGAATATATTAGGGAATTTGGGGAGATGCGATAATTTTGAGCAACCTTAAAAGCGAAAGGGTTATCCTTGAAATCAATTTAGGAGAAACGTTTCTCCTAACGCAATTGCGCTATTTGGTAGCCCAGGTTTTGGGTAAGGGTGGTTTTGGCAACACCTCCCGCCTGATTAAATACTGCGATGATTCGGCTCATAAGTGAGTTTATTTAACTGCCCCGTTACAATTAAAGATAACTGTTGATACGTCAATTAGTACTGTTTGTTTTTGTCTGGGGTAAGTCTCCCCACCAATATACAACTCATACTAAGTTTTATCTCTAATTCCAGTGAGAGCGCTCTTTTTGCTCAAAAAGCATAAAAACTCCTGCTTTCTGTCCTATTTTTGAAAAATTAATTTTGTTTAGTTGATGTATGGGTAACGATATCTCTGCACCATTAACACCTGAACCAAATATAAAACAGCCTTCAGATGACATTGCTTTAAAAGAAAGAGAACTTATACTCAAGGAAAAAGAACTTGCTGGGGTGAAATGAGCAACCGATGCTGTTGGCGAAGTCAAAAAACGCTCGTGTTTGGGTAAGTCAGTTCAGCAATGAAGCGATTGAGAGCTTTCTGAACAGCTTTGTAACCAGGAGCCTGCTTCCCTAATTTAAGATCCAGTAAAATGCGATCACGTAAAAGCTCAAGTTCTACTACTTGACAGGAAGCAATTGCTATTCTTTCCATCAATGCAGCATTCTTTTGACTGAGATTTTGTATTTCAGCTTTGAGTACTTCTATTTCCTCCTGATGCCGTGTATTACTCGGCGGAGAATCCATATCTTGCCTTGTAATACATGGAGGAAGGGCATCTTTATTCCGTGTATTACTTGGAGAAACCATACTTGGCAGAGCTTTTTCACCAATAATCTGCTCTAAATAGTCAGCCCTAGTAAGACCCAAGCATTCAGATGTGATGCCCAAAGCAACCCAAGTGGAATCAGTTAGTCTCAATGAGCGAACTAAACGATAGTCTTCGTTTTTCAGCGCAAACTTCCCCTGGATATCACGTTTCATAAATGATTCCCCATGTATTACACCGTAATTTTAGTTCATTAAGTAGCAGAGCGGTATCCGTGTATTACATGGAGAAGGATGATCTTAATAGATATTATTGGTAATCTGGATTGAAAGCTCTTGCTTCAAACTGGAGAGGGAGCTAGAGCAGCAAATCGAGAAATTCTGGTTTTCGCATGGGTTCGACCATGTAACCAAGCAACCATCCGCACCACATTGAGAGCCACGGCAGTCAGCAAGTGCTGGAGTTGGACTTTAACCAAACCAATGTAGCGGGCTTGTCGCAGCCCCAAAGTTGTAATTCCCTGAGATAGCGTTCCCTCAACTCCCGCTCTTGCGTCATAGAGCTTTTTCCAATCAGTGGAAAGCTGTTGTTTTCGCACGGTTTGCAATGCCAAGTATTCTGCCTTTGGGCGCAGTGTGAGTTCTCTTGGCTCAGTTTTCGAGCGAGTGCATAAAGCGCGGGCGTTGCAAAGTCGGCAAGTTTTGCGAGGAAATCTTACATTAATCACTGGATTGCCCCATTTGTCCTGAGTCGGAACCCACTTTTTGGTACTTTTTTTACCTTGAGGACAAGTTACCCGTTTTGTATTCCAGTTCACGGTAAACTGGCTGATATCATAACCGCCAGGCGTTTTAGCTTGCCAACTAACATTCGGACGTACTGGGCCAACTAAATCTATTCCATACTGCTTACGACTGGTGACGATAAGATTGCTATCGACATAGCCAGCATCAACAATATGTTGGCTGGGGAGTAGGTCTTTGGCAGCTAATGCCTCGTGGATAAGTGCAGTCTGGGTAACATCTGAAACCTGAGCTTGGGTGGTAATGGTATGAGTAATTAAATGGACTTGGTTCTCATCACAAGTTTCGGTCAGATGTACCTTATACCCAGTCCAAGTCACACTTCGTTTGTTACCAAAACGAGCATCAATGTCATAAGGAGAGTCAAAACGACTACCAGATGGAGCTAAGTCGCTGGCAGCCCGCAATCTTACTTGGTCATTCTCCACATAATATTGATGTACCCAAGTCTGTCGCAGAATTTCGACGGCGGGTACATGAGCAAGCCAATCTGGGACATCTTCTGCCCATACAGCTATCAGTAACTGCATTCCATCCGTGCCAATCATTTCGGCATATTCCTTACGAGCGGCAATGCCTTTGGGTAAGCGATACTCTTCTACGGCTCGACCGTAGCGTTCAAACCATTCCTCTGGAACCCACGAACGTAACCAGTCTGGCGCAACTGTGGCTAGATCATTGAGGGCTGCACGTAGGGTTTCACCTACCCCTTCGAGTCGGTTCAAGTTACGGATAGCAGCGAGGACATGGGTGGAGTCAGTACGCTGTTTTCCTCTTTCTTTGAGCCATCCACGTTCTTTAAATTGCTTCAGTAAGGTGTCTAACAGTTGTTGTTCTGCGCTACCAGCCATCAATCTGGCGCGAAATTCACACAAAACAGAGAAATCAAAACCTGAGTCAGTCAGTTCCAACCCCAAAAGATACTTCCAATCAATTCTACTGCGGACAGCTTCAGCCGTTTGTCGATCTGGCAAATCTTCAATAAATTGCAGCACACAGATTAACGCCAGTCGCCAAGGTCTAACTGTTGGTTGACCATGAGTAGGATACAAAGCGGTAAAATCACTGTCACTGTAAAGTGTGCCAATTTCATCTCGCAGGGTGAGATAAAGGTTCCCTTTGGGGAAAGCAGCGCGGGCGATACGAACTGTTTCCTCTGGCACAGGACTGATGGGTTGCGGTTTCAGTGACATATCCCTTACGCTCCTGGCTATATATAGTGCCAATCTTAGGGTGACACTCTACGGAACTTCTGTCTACTTTTGACTTCGCCAACAGCATCAGCAACGGTACAGATAGTTACGCTAAGGCTGTAACCCTTACTGTATAAGCATTATGTCAATTGATATTTTTGGCAATTCTCGATGTACCAAATAACCTATGGTGAGAAAATATTGCAGTCGGATGTCAGACATACTCTCAATCACTCTAGGAGTAAACGTTTGCAAAGCAATCTTTATGTATGCAAATCTCATTCTCAAGTATAATAATTTACATAGAGTATTTGCTCTAAAGCCAATCTAAGAATGCAGAGTTGACACTCTGCGGTCTGAAGACACGCAGATTCTTTAAGACTGGGCTTAAAAGGAATAGTCAAATATCCCCCTAGACGCTCAAAACAACTACCAGTACGAGAGGTACTGCAATTGCATTTAAAAATATATTTTTCCTTCAATAATTAGAAGGTAGTATCCCAAACTCTTAGCCAGAGTGAATAGTGGGTTTAACTATAGTAAAACTTTCACAGAACACGGGGAACAACACACTTATTAACAGTATATCAGTGTTTCGGAATTTTACAGCCGAAAGATTGGATTATATCAAGCAGACCGAGACTTCTACAAAAGTGCGGTTCATGAAGGCTAGCCACATACCTTTATTGTGGAAAGATGCAATCGTTCCTCCCTTCAGATTCAATCCTTTGCTACCAAAAGAGGAGCGTGGCAAGCCTAGTTTTGTTGAAATTAAAGCGAAATTCCTGCCACATAGAAATGTTTTCGCATTTGAGAGCTTACTAGGGTTGCCACAAGATAAACCGCCAAAGTTTCTAAAGGCATCAAAAGATGATAAGCTTGCCGCATTTAAAGAGAAAAAAGCGAATATAGCCGCCTCAAAGGGGAATAAACCCAAACCCCAACCTCAAACTAAGCCAGTCAAGAAAGCTCAACCCAAAACTCAAACTAAGCCTGTTCAGCCCCCAACAGCCCCACACCAAACACAATCCCAGTGAAGGAGTAGGGTTTTGTTGTATGTGGTCATGAAGAAACGCCAGCTTCAGCCGCCGCTACCTCTGGTTTAGGCTCTTTCGCCTTCTTTTCAAAGATTTGAACCCCAGCATCAACCACCTCAAACCCTTTTTCTGTGCGCTGTCCAAGCTTGCCCGATACAGCCCCAGCCCAGTCTGCAAATTCCGAGGCGCTAGTTTCTGCCTTCCGCCAGCTTTTAGCATTAACTTGAGCAGTGAAGACTATACCATTCTGATCGGTCAACTCGATTGCAACTTTTTTATTTTCTGTTGGTGTGGCTGTTGGTAGTTCGCCGCTAAATTTTATTGTCACTTCGCTTTTGACTTCCATACCTTACCCCTGGCTCATCATCAATTTAATTTTTCCCGCTCCTGATTTTATCTTGGATTAGGTTGACCACAAGATACGCGATCGCTTGACTATCGTAGTTAGATCACTTTGAAAGTAAACGTTGAGCATTCGGCTTGAACGAGAACCAAGACTCAACATTAAAAAACAAAATCTACAAAAAAAAAAAAATTTACCCCTGTTTTTGACCCTTTTTTTGTCTATCTAATTGATAATTACTCTCAAGATGAACCGCCCAAACCGTGATTATTGAGGCATTTATCAAGAAATATTACAGTTTTGGCACTAACTTCTTGATTTGACTCAATTCGTGCGTCTGAGATAAAACCTCAACAAAACATCCATTTTCCCAATTCTCACCAACTACATTCAACATCTCCCAATATCTAGACAATATCTCCCAATTGTCCAATTTATTTCTTACCTTTTTACACCTTAAATATCATCCAGTCACAAAATTCTCATTAGCTCAAAAATTCCCAAGAAATCCGAACAGTTCCCAAGACTTGTTAGAAGTCTCCCATTATTTCCCAATAATTGGTAAATTATCGTGAAATTCGCTTAAAAGCTTTTAAGCTCTGTAATCCATCTTTTTCTGACGCTCTGTAATCCATCTTTTTCTGACGCACAGTACGCCAAAAAGTTTTGACAGTTTTTTGAGCCAAAATTCTCTTTTCAAGAATAGTCGTTTCCGAAAAGACTACTTAAAACTACAGAAATAATACAATTGAGGCAATCAACTATTTTTTGAAAGCAGGGTTTCAAGATTTCACAACTCGTTGCGCTCTCGGTGACGACAGCAGAGTGGCAATGAGCAGGTTAGTGGATTTAGTTGGCTCAACCAGTTCCTTCATGCCCTTTTGAGCAACCGCTTCATCGAAGCGATTGCGCGGAGCGCAGTGCCGAAGGCAATCGCGGCAACGAGTTCGGTCTACACTTTAAGATCACAAACTAAGTTCATCCTCAAGCTGTCTTTGCCGTTGCTGTCTTTGGCGTTGTTGCTCTCCCCTGAAATGAGTTTCTAGTTCCTGACTCCAATCAGGATGATGGGTTTTGAGCCTTTTACTTTGGGGGAACAATTCTAATACTTGACTAGCAGTTCGATTCCCTTGCGGATCATTATTAAATGCCAGGACAACTTTGCAATCTTTGAGAAATTCCATAGGTAGGTTATTCGGGTCATCAGCCACCATAAACATGAGTTTATCTGGTGGTAATCCTTTGAAACTTATAATGCCGTAGGTTGCTGCTGACATGGCATCAATCGGGGAGTCACACAAGAGGACAGTTGCCACTTTATCTTCTACCTTTCCTCCCAATGTCAGATAAAACCAACCATTTGGTGTAGAGGTGTTTTGGTCTAAATCAACAGCGCGATGATTATGCAAGGGGTTTGTCCAAACTAATGCACCAGTTTTTTCACCATCCAGATTACGTTTGATAAACAAAATATTTCGTTGCTCATCTATGTAAAGCAACTGCTCGGAATGTAATCCTTGCAAAATGTAATCTGGTATGTAGCGTTTCTCGCTCAAATACTTGTGCAATTTCTGCGACAAAAGTAGATCCTCTGGTGGTGGGGTGAATTGAGGCTGTTGGTGTTTATGTTCAATCTCTTGAAAGAGCTTTTGTCTCTCCTCAACTCGTCGTGGTTTAGCAGGATTCAGCAGCAATTTATTAATAGGTTCATCATCACGTTCTGGTAGGTAGTCAACCCAAAGATGTTTTTGCAGACCAGGAAAGGTATAGGCTGCACCTAGTTGTGTACCACTGAAAGCCTGCCCGTCCTTTTCATAAGAAATTCCTTTGGACTTGCCGTTCCTAGTAAATCCCATCCTCACACTGATACCAGCCTGCTGTAAGCGCATAATCAACATTGGCATTTGGCGATACTGAGCAGATACGCTATCAATTGTCTGTTGAATCTGCTCTTTAATACTGCGCTCTGGTGGGGTATCGCGCAAACCCTGTGAAAATTCTTCTTGTTCTCGTCTAATGCGTCTAATTTGTCCAGTGCTGGGTGTGCGAGTTAGCTTCTCTTTACTCCCTTGGACTTGGACTAAATCATAATCAATTTCAATCTGTCGCAGGACTTTTTCAGAGCGTAAATAATCCCAAGAATCATGGACAAGTTTACCTGTATCCATCCTGATTCTACTGGCGGCAATGTGGATGTGGTCATCATCGGTGTTGTGGTGGCGGAAGATGACGAATTGATTGGCATCAAATCCCATTTCTTTCATGTAGCGATTGCCAATTTCACTCCACTTTTCATCATCTAATTTGTCGTCTGGGGCTGCTGATAGGGAGACATGGTAAACAACACGTTCGGCATCTGGATTTAGTTGTCGAGACAGTCTAAATTCTTTGGTTAATTCCCGCGCATTTCTCCCACTCATATTGCCGCCAATTAGTTGGGCATCATCGCGTGATGCTAAATAATCTAAGAGACTGCGAAAACCTCTACCCTTCGTCTGCTTCCCAATCATCTTCTTCGTCCTCCTCCCAGTCAGTTTCTTCCGTATCAGCTTGGGCAATGTTTCGTCTGCACTGATGCAACACTTCTAGAAGTTCTTGTAAAAGTTTTGGGTTGGCTGGTGGAGTGCGACCCATTTTTATGGCTGTGTTTGTGGCTTTGACGAGTTGGTTTAAGTTGTTGCCGATTTGTCCTAGTTCCCAATATGTTTGTAAGCTAATTTTACTCAGTCTTTTGGGCAGTGGTCGCAGCAATCCGTTACGCCTCATCAATTCACTGGCTGACATTCCGGCATCTTGTGATTTGATTCGCAGCAGATCCAATTCGATATCACTCAATCTCAGTGAAAAGAGGTGGTTTCTGACGAGTCTTTTTGACTGCTTGCGATTAGCCATAACGAGAGATTTGGGGACATTGCGAGGGGGTTTTTCAAGGGGGCAACTCCCCCTTGAACCAGTCTGCCGTTCGAGCGGAGCGAGACAAAGCGTCAGCTTTGAGGCATGGCTGGCTTCTAGCCCGATTTAGGTAGTAGAGAGGTGTCAGATGCTACGTATGTACTGAGGCACGACGAGAGGCTGGGGGCAGGATACGGCATAAACGTGGTGCTGATAATCCTATCAACTACGCTGGAGAATAGCAACGGCGTAGCTGAAATAACCAATAAATCAAGCATTGGGGGGAATTTAGATTAGGCGTAGCCACAATGGGCTAGATAAATTTAGCTAGACTAAATGGGGAAATGGCGTAGCCACAGTTATGAATTTATCAAGGGCGGGACTAAATAATCATCATGGCGTAGCCACTACATGAAAATCTGGTTACGGCGTAGCCGCAGTAGTAAAAATTTTTTAGATTAAATGAAAGTTACGGCGTAGCCGCCACACTAAACTATGGTCACGGCGTAGCCGCAGTAGCTAAATTTTCAAGCCTTATATTAAATGAGAAGAACGGCGTAGCCGCAATAGCGAATTGATAATCAGCAACTCGTAAGTCATACAATCAGCGTAGCTGTAATCATGAATTGATGAACAGCAACTCATGAGTAATAAACTCAATCGGCGTAGCCGCAATAGTCAAATTTTTATTACCTTTTTTAAAACAAGCTGGGGGAGATTTTTGCAAATAGTCGATAATTAGTAGTTAATTAATATTCATCAAATAACAATGGGTGAGCAGAAGAATCCAGAAGTAATTACGAAGGAGAAGATTGATCAGGCTATCAATCTACTGAAGGAGCAGAAGCCGAAGCAGCGAGAGGATGTATCGGACAGGGAAGCTGTTCGGAAGATGAGGCGGTATATTGAGAAGCTGACTTCTGACAAGTACGGCTACACTTACGATGAAGTTGCAGAGATGCTGAAGGGTTTGGGGATTAATTTGAGTGGTAGCCGGATTAAATATTTAATCGGTGAGTTGAGGAAAAGCAGCCGTCAGCGAAAGAAATCTGAGGAGGGCGACAATAATCAGTCATCAGAAACACGTGTTGAAGGTAAGACAAAACGGCAGCAATAAGCAAAAAAACAATAGCACCAGAGATTAATTTTTTAGATTAATTTAATTTTTCTGCCCTCATGCCATAGTTCTAGACTCATATATGTTGATCATTTTCTAATATCTTCTAAAAATTTCAATATGGTATATTAATTAGCATTAACTAGCTTCTACCAGACTATGAGATATCCTGATTTTTCCCCACAAGGTTATCAAGTAATTAGCGAACTAGGACGTAATCGAGAAGGGGGAAGAATTACATGGTTCGCATTAAAACTCGATACATCTCAACAGGTGGTAGTGAAGCAATTTTGTTTTGCTCAACAGGGGTCTAATTGGTCAGCTTTCTCAGCACATGAACGGGAAATTCAAGTGCTACAAGGAATGAATCACGCTGGTATTCCCCAATACTTGGGAGCATTTGAAACACCTGATGGCTTTTGTTTAATCCAAGAATACAAGAATGCTTCGACATTGACAATTGCTCGCAGTTTTGATGCACAGGAAATTAAACAAATTGCTATCCAAGCATTAGAGATTTTAGTTTATCTGCAAAATCGCATTCCTCCAGTCATCCATCGAGATATAAAACCAGAAAATATTTTGGTGGATGACCAACTAAATGTTTATTTAATAGACTTTGGCATGAGTCGGATTGGTAGTGAGGAAGTGTCTGGTAGTAGCGTCTTCAAAGGGACACCAGGATTTCTGCCACCAGAGCAAATACGCCAACCTACATTAGCCACTGATCTTTACGGTTTGGGTGCAACACTGATTTGTCTGTTGACGGGCATAACATCAACGCAAATTCAGTGCTTGACTGAGAATGATGACCCTTATGTGATTAACTTCCGTCATCTGTTACCACAGATAAGTTTACGCTTTCTTAACTGGTTGGAGTTGATGGTTAAACCTCAACTCAAAGACCGTTTTGCTAATGCACAAGTAGCTTTAGAAGCTCTAAGACCTCTAGATGTTGTGCGTGTACCGGGAGTTGAGTTAAGTAAATCGGTGCTAAAGTTCACAGCAACTCGCTTAGGTGAAAAGCAAAAGGAAACTATTACAGTGCAGAACCAAATCCCAGATACAGTGCTAGAAGGTAAATGGGAAGTTGCACCCCATCCCCAAGACCCACCACATACACCAGATTCTCACCCTTGGATTAAAATAGAACCCCCTGAGTTTAGGAGCAATAATACGGCTTGTCATGTACAAGTAGATACTAGCCAGTTGATGGCTGACACGTTGTATAAACGTCAATTGCTATTGCGTACAAATGCGTATCCAGAAATTTACCCGTTGACTGTGCAAATAGAGACAGCTCCTCTGCCAATTGAGAGGCGAAAAGTTCCTTATAAGTATCTTGTTAGCTGTTTCTTAGTGTGTACTGTTCTATCTATAGCAATATCTTGGGCTATAGCTATTGGTGGTTCTGAAGCAGTGGTTATGGCTGGGGCTATGGCTGGGGCTATGGCTGGGGCTTGCGGTGTGGCTATGGCTATGGCTGGGGCTATGGCTGGGGCTTGCGGTGTGGCTATGGCTGGGGCTTGGGGTGTGGCTATGGCTGTGGTTGGGGCTGTGGCTGGGGCTGTGGGTGCGGCTGTGGTTTGGGCTATGCTTGGGGTGTTTGAGGCTGGGGCTGAGGCTGTGGGTGGGGCTTGGGGTGTGGCTT
>NZ_CAWUDM010000094.1:0-22654 GCF_963920855.1 Nostoc sp. CCY0012
AAGGGGACAAGGGGACAAGGGAGGATAATGTAATATTTCCCTACAAACTTAAATGGTGGGTTTTGGTCGGGGTAGCACTATTACTTCCTGTTTTCTGTTCCCTTTTTAATAGTCATTAGTTATTTGTGATTTTTTATCAGTCATTTGTCAATGTCAGATGTCACAAGCATGAGGCAAAAAAACACTCTCATATCACCCAATCGCCTCTAAACTGGTAAACAGAGACTGGGTTTTGACCTTGGACTCTGATTCAGGTTATTGGTAATCAGCCCAAAGCTTTACCTAATAACCAATGACTCATGACCCATGACTAATAACTAATGACTAGCAATTTAGAGGCTCAACTTTTAGCACTGCGGCAAGAAGGAGAACGAGCGATCGCCGCCGCCGATACCCTAGAAAAACTGGAAGAACTCAGAGTTAGCTATCTGGGTAAAAAAGGGCAATTAGGGGTATTGTTGCGAAGTATGGGACAAATGAGTGCGGAGGAAAGACCCAAAATCGGGGCGATCGCCAATACAGTCAAAGAGTCCATACAAAATAGTTTAGACCAGCAACGCGCCGCCCTGGAAACAGCCAAAATTCAGGCGCAACTAGAGGCAGAAACTCTAGATGTGACTATGCCTGGAGTTTTTCGCCCCCAAGGTCGTATCCATCCACTTAATGGGATTATTGATCGCGCACTAGATGTATTTGTGGGTCTAGGCTACACCGTAGCTGAAGGGCCAGAGATGGAAACAGATTATTATAATTTTGAAGCTTTAAATACTCCACCTGACCACCCCGCCCGTGATATGCAGGATACTTTCTATTTGCCAGATGGTAATCTGCTGCGGACTCATACTTCATCGGTGCAAATCCGCTACATGGAAAAAGAGGAACCACCCATCCGAGTTGTCGCCCCAGGACGAGTTTATCGGCGAGATAATGTAGATGCTACTCACTCGGCGGTTTTCCATCAAATAGAATTGTTAGCCATTGATGAAGGACTGACATTTACAGACCTCAAAGGCACAATTAAAGTATTTTTACAGGCAATATTTGGTGATTTGCCAATACGTTTCCGTGCTAGTTATTTCCCCTTTACCGAACCCTCGGCTGAAGTAGATTTACAGTGGAATGGACGCTGGCTAGAAGTAATGGGCTGCGGCATGGTTGACCCGAATGTGATGAAATCTGTAGGTTATGACCCAGAAGTTTACACTGGTTTTGCCGCAGGTTTTGGTGTAGAACGCTTTGCGATGGTGTTACACCAAATTGATGACATTCGCCGCTTGTATAACAGCGATTTACGCTTTTTACAGCAGTTTTAACTTTTGGTTCCAAAGGTAAACTAAGTTGCTTGTGATAAGTCAATAATTGCTCCCAGACTATAAACTTAAAATGATCCACAAAAAGCCTGTATTTGCAGGCTTTTGAAATTTTCTCTGCTTTAGCCTTAATAACAAGGCTGAATTGGCTGTTAACTGTAGACCAAAAGGTAAAATAGTTTATTTAATCTAAACAGCGGAAATAATCCAGTCTAGCTAACTAAAAAAATTCTAAATATTCAACAAAATTGGAGTATAAATATGGGACTTCAGGAAGAAATCGACAAAATGAGACAAGAGATTCGAGCCGATGACTATTCAATGTCTATTGGAGAATGGATCAGCTTATATGAAAACTCAGAAATTGAAATACATCCTGAGTTTCAAAGATTTTTTCGCTGGACTAGTACCCAAAAAACCAGCTTAATAGAGTCTATTTTACTGGGTATACCTATTCCACCCATTTTTGTCTCTCAACGTGAAGATGGAGTTTGGGACGTTGTAGATGGACTACAAAGGTTGTCTACAATATATGAATTTGTGGGTAAATTAAAGGATGAAAATCAAAAAACTTTAGATCCATTGGTTCTTGAAAAAACTAAATATTTACCTAACCTAGAAGGTAAAAAATGGGAAGATATAAATAATCCTCAAAATTCCTTAACACAAACTCAAAGGCTCTTAATTAAAAGAGCTAAAATTGATGCAACTATTCTTTTAAAAGAAAGTGACGAAATTGCAAAATATGAGTTATTCCAAAGATTAAACACTGGTGGTTCAATAGCTACCCCACAAGAAGTAAGAAACTGTATTTTAGTAATGTTTAATCGGGATATGTTTCGTTGGATGAAAGAGTTAAGCCAAAAGGAAATATTTAGAGAGTGTATAGCTCTTAGTGAAAAACCAATTGAACAACAATACGATATGGAATTACTACTAAGATTTTTAGTGTTTCGCACCCTCGAACAAACGGAAATGAGGAAAATAGGTAATGATTTAAGTGGATTTTTAACCGATAAAATGGTAGAAATGGCTAAAAACAAAAACTTTGATTATTCTGAAGAAGAAACTGCATTTAATGCAACATTTGAAATTTTGTATGAGCAAATGGGAAGTGATAGTTTTCGGAGATACTCTACAAATAGAGATAAATTTCTAGGTGGGTTTCTAGTTTCTGCTTATGAAGTCATTGCTTTAGGAATTGGTTACAACTATAAAAATGTATCTCACTCACAAATTAACCTAAAAGAGAAAATACAAGAGATTTGGACAAGACCTGAATATACAGACTGGTCAGGCTCTGGTACTACTGCACAGCGCAGAGTCCCAAAACTAGTCCCCTTTGGTCGTCAGATGTTCCAGTAATGAAAATACGTACTTTAGAGCAGCTCAGTGATCAGCTGGCAGATGAACTTGCATGGCGAAAAATTGAGTTATCAGCATTGAAAGGCATGATTGATTTAAAGTCGTTTTCTTCAGGAAAAAATAAGGCATTACTTCGTAGTGGAATCACAATGCTTTATGCTCACTGGGAAGGATTTATAAAAGTTTCATCCAATAGTTATTTAGAATTTGTTGCTATGCAAAATTTACCTTATAACAATCTTTCTAACAATTTTATAGCATTGGCAATGAAAGATAAATTAGATCAAGCAAATCAAACTAATAAGGCAACTATATATAATGAAGTGGCAGAATTTTTTCTCACAAAAATGGCTGAACGTAGTTCGATAAAATATGTCAATAGAATTGTGACATCTAATTTATCATCATCAGTTTTTAAAGAAATAGTCTGTATGCTTGGATTAGATTACAGTTTTTATGAATCAAAAGAAGTTCTCATAGATGAAAAACTACTAAAAAAAAGAAATACCATAGCTCATGGAAATTATCTTGATATAGATAAAAAAGAATATGATGAATTGCACACACAAATAATAACAATGATGGATAATTTTCGGAACCAAATAGATAATTGTGCATCGACAAAACAATATTATCGACAAAGAGAGCCTATGCCATCACCTGAACATATTTGAGAATATAAAACTCGGATCTGATTTCTGAATAAAATTTTCAATAAAACTTTGATAAAAGGGAGTTTTTAACTCCTTTATTTTACTAAGTAAGTCGGCGTGAAAATTTCAATGTATGTCATTGCGAATGTAACGAAGCGGAACGAAGCAATCGGAAGGAGCTTGGAATTTCTACATCCTGCCTGTCACATAGTTAGATTTATTTGTGCCGACTTACTTAGTTATCAGCAAAAAAGCTAATTTCGACAATTATCACAATGTCCACAACGCCAGTTAGCAGCTTCTTTTTCAAAACCAAAAGCATTTAAGAGAAACTGCCAACGGCATTTTTTTGTAGTTAAATATTGTTGCATTTGTTTAGCAGCTTGTGATTGTGTTGCTGGCTGATTTTTTCCACCGGAACTAATTACGTAATGAAAAGGATCTAGCCAATTGAGTTGACCACTACTGTGAAGTAAAGCCAGTGCTGTAGCACCATCAGAAAATTGTCGGATTACTTTGTTGACTTCCCCTTGTTTGGGTAACTTTTTCACTAATTGCTGTGCTGTACGTTGTTGCGCTCGCATTTGTTCATCAAAGAATTTTTGTCTTTGCTTATCTTCTGGATCTAACCATCCTGTTGGTTCACTCACTAAAGTTAATGCCTCGGCGGGTTTACCATCTCTGCCGGCGCGGCCAATTTCTTGGACATATTCAGACATGAGGTGCGGTGAGTGAAAATGAACCACCCAACGGCAATCTGGCTTATTAATCCCCATACCAAAGGCACAGGTACAAACCACAAAGGGCATTTTTCCACTTAACCAATTAGCTTCCACAGTACGCCGTTCTGATGCACCTAATCCGGCGTGATAACTAGCTGTGGCGTAACCCATCTCTGCTAACCAAGCAGCTAATTCTTCACTATCTCGCCTAGTACGTACATAAATTAATCCCGCTTGTTGGGGGCGCTTTTGAATAAATTTTAATAATTGTTGTTTTCTACTTCTGGGTGTCCAGGCGATGCGAACGCTGGGATGCAAATTGGGACGGTAAGGATTTAATCGAAAAATTTCTGGTGTTTGTAATTGTAATACTGTTTGAATAATTTTTTGGGCAGATGGGTCAGCAGTAGCAGTAAAAGCGGCGATACTAATTTTTGTTCCCGGTGGTTTTGATTTGAGTAATGCAGGTCTGACTGTGCCTAATCTGCGATAAGCTGGACGAAATGTGTCACCCCACTGTACTAAACAATGGGCTTCATCTAATATTAGGGAATTAATTTGTAATTGCGGCTGACATAACCTTTCCCAAACTGGCGTACTCAATAAAGTTTCGGGTGATAAATATAGTAATCTCAGTTGCTGTTTTTCTAAAGCTTGGAGTGTGGCACGACGTTGAAATGATGGTAATTCACTATGCAAAAGTGCTGCTTTTTGTTGATGTTGTAGTAACTCCTGCACTTGATTTTCCATTAGTGCTACTAAGGGCGAAACTACTAAAGTTAAACCAGTTTGTAGCAGTGCAGGTAGTTGAAAACAAATTGATTTTCCGCCACCCGTGGGCATAATAATCAATGCATCTTTTTTTGTTAATAAACTGTTGACTATTTCGCCTTGGGGCGGACGGAAATCATCGTAACCCCAAATTTTTTGCAAGGTAGCACGGACTGTTTGGGAGTTAATTGACATAGAGTCTAGGGATAATTTAATACTTAGTCTTAGTATTCCCTTTTCTCTTGATAACTATAATTAACGAGTATAGTTTCGTACTTGTGTAGGTATTTGCTCAATTGACCGAGAATCTGCGATCGCAACTCCTGCCACTAATTTTAATGGCACCACACCTGCCCAAACTGGTAAATCATAGTCTGCCTCATCATCTAAAGGTGGGCCTGTCCGTACTTTGGCTGAGGCTTCTGTTAAGGGTAGAGAAAGCACCAAGGTTCCTTGTAACTCCTGGCGATTAGGTGGACGCACTTCTTCCCATCTTTTGGGTACTACGTGATCAGTAAATGCTCGTAAGGCTGCTAGTTTTTGTTCAGCATCTTTGACTATGGATGCTGTACCAAATATGACGACAGAACGGTAATTCATTGAGTGGTGATAGGCAGAACGCGCTAGTACTAATCCATCTAGTAACGTGACAGTTAGGCAAACTTCGATACCAGTTTGTAGCGATGGCGCAAGCGCCCACCGGAGGTGAACGCAGCATCCGACTAGCTGGCGAACCATGAATATATAATTGGTCATCAACGCGACCATAAGCAGTAGGAATAACATAAGGTTGATTATCTACCGCAAATCCCACATGACAGATTAAACCTTCATCTAAGATTTGATAAATCACCTCACGCTCATAATTTCCCCTTTGAGGTACGCGCTTAATTTGACTACGTTGTGTGGGGGTTAAATTTTCCTGATTAATTTCATTCATGATGATATTTCCACTAAATTAAGTTAAGTTACATTCAGAAACGTCTATTCCTTTCCCTACTCCTTACTCCCTATTCCCCACCCCTTAAATCAAGTTCCATAGCATTACTTTCTGCAAAACCCAAGCGGGAATAAACTGGTTTACCTGATGGCGATGCATTGAGAACTACCCTTGTGCAACCGATGGCTTTTAAATGAGACATTGCACTTTGAGTTAATTGTTTGGCAATGCCTTGTCTGCGGTAAGCTGGTTCTACATACACACCCCAGATGTATCCAGATTTGCGGTACTCTGCTGTGAATACGTTGGGGTATAAACCGGAAAATAATTGACAACTAGCAGAACCCACGATTACGCCATCCACTTCTGCCACAAAAGCTTGATAAAACAACTCTTGTCGAGCTTGGGTGATAAATTTCAAGGTAATATCTAGCCAGTTCGGGTCAATCACTGTTTCAGGAACGTCGTTATCTCTCCATAATTGATAAAAGTGCTGTGCAATTAGTGAGTCTTCTGGAAGGGTTGTTTCTCTAATGGTGATGTGTTGTTCTGTCAGCATCATTAGGGGTGTTGATTTCAATTAATGTCAGCGTAGTTTTCCTAGTGGTATTAAACAAGAGCCACTTTTATAATTTAATAGCAGTCCACTTTGATGGTGAGATGATGGATTTAGCGATCGCCTTTGATAGTAATTCTTCTCTACCTCTACATCAGCAGCTATATCAAGAACTGCGTCAAGCTATTCTTAGCGGGAGGTTGTCGCCTGGAGTGCGGATTCCGTCAACGCGATCGCTAGCCAAATCTTTAGGTATTTCTCGCACTACTGTTACTCAAAGTTATGAACAGCTTTTGAGTGAGGGTTATTTAACAACAGTTTTGGGTTCGGGGACGTTTATCTGCGCGCAACTTCCCGATGATTTGCTGCATTCCACACCGATAGAATCGAGCCAAACAATTACTCGTCCACCAGTTAAGTTGAATCGCTATGGTCAGGTTTTATCTCAGACAGAGGATGTACCGAGATTTACTGAACCTGATACCCAAATTAACTTTCGCTACGGACGACCAGCCATAGAGAAATTTCCCCTGAAACTGTGGCGCAGATTACTCTCGCGTTACTTTTACAAAGATTTGAGTTGGCTAGATTATTCCATAGAACCCTTGGGTTACAAGCCTTTACGGGAGGCGATCGCTGATTATTTATCCCGTTCCCGTGCTGTGAAGTGCGAAGCGGCTCAAGTGCTGATTGTCAATGGAACTCAGCAAGCGCTCGATTTAATTGTCCGGCTGTTAATTGAGCCAGGGGATGTGATTGCACTGGAAGATCCTGGCTATATGAGCGCACGTTTAATATTTCAGACTCAAAGTGCTGAACTTTTGCCGATTACTGTTGATGACTCAGGCTTGATGGTGAAAGAACTAATTAACTTTACCAATAAACCCATCCGCCTGGTATATGTCACACCTTCCCATCAGTTCCCCACAGGAGCAATTTTGTCTTTACCTCGGCGATTAGAACTACTAGCTTGGGCGCAGCAGACGGGAGGATTGATTATTGAAGATGACTACGATAGTGAATATCGCTATGGTGACAGACCAATTCCTGCCCTGCAAGGGTTAGATTGCAGTGATTCTGTGTTGTACATTGGGACTTTCTCAAAAGTGCTGTTTCCTGGATTGCGAATTGGTTATTTAGTATTGCCAAAAAGTCTAGTTGCTATATTTGGTCGTGCGAAATGGTTAAGCGATCGCCATTTACCTATCCTAGAACAGCAGGTACTTACAGACTTTATCGCCGAAGGACATTTAGAACGTCATATTAGAAAGATGCGCGCACTTTATGAACGTCGTTGTCAAGTTCTTGTGCAGGCGTTAAATCTGCACTTTGGCGAAAAAGTGACTATTTTAGGAGAAAAAGCGGGAATCCATTTAATGGTAAAGTTGCATACTCATCTCAGCGATGAAGAAATAATTCAGCGTGCTGCAAACATGGGTGTAGGGATTATGTCTGCTAAACCCCAGTATCTTCAACCTCAAAGTACAGGTGAGTTTATTTTCGGCTATGGTGAATTGACAGAACAACAGTTAGCTGAAGGTATTCGTAGATTAGCCCAAATTCTTACATAATAAGGGTTTTAAACAACTCTGTGGATAATTCTCCCTCAGCAACCTTTGTCACAGAACCAGTCATAGAGATTTTAAAATCATCTTTGACTTGGATGAAAATTTCTCCCCCAGGCATTTGCACAGTAATTGAAGAATCACACAAACCTAATTTATGTGCAACAGCTGCTGCGGCACTACTGCTACTACCGGAAGCTAAAGTATACCCAGCACCTCTTTCCCAAATTTCAATTTGGATGGTGTTTGCGTTCACAACTTTCATGAATTGCACATTAGTGCGATGAGGAAACAAAGGATGAACTTCTATCATGGGCCCGTATTGTTTGGCAATATGAGGGTTAATTTCAGCTAGAGGAATCACACAGTGTGGATTACCAATTGTCGCTGCACAAAATGAAAAACTTTCATCGCCAACATTGATCAATTCTGCGATTACTTCTCTGCGATCGCCTGCAACTGGGATATCATTACTCCAGAAACTGACCTGTCCCATGTCTACTTGAACTGTTTTCCCTGCATCTCGTACAGTTGATAGCACTAATCCACCCAAGGTTTCAATTGAGAAGGACTCTTTGCTTACAAGACCTTTATCCCAGAGGTAGCGAGAAAAAATCCGCAATCCATTACCACTCTTTTCTGCTTCACTTCCATCTGGATTAAAGATGCGTAATCCAAACTGTGCTGTTTGTGATGATAACGGCCCTAACAAAATGCCATCAGATCCAATGCCGAAATTCCGATGACAAATAATTTTGATATTTTCCGGGGTTAGCGGTAATAAGAAATCCTGGGGATTGATGACTAGGTAGTCATTACCCAGAGCATGATATTTGTCAAATTTCATGAAAACTGAACACCTTTGAGAGACTAGAAGCTAGATACTAGAGGCTAGAGAATAAAAAGTTTTTCCACTACTCCCTATTCCCTACTCCTTACTCCCATGCTGTTACACTTTTTCCGCTGTGACTTCTTGGTGCTTTTCTTTGGTTTGCAAAGATGCATAAAGGCGATTTAGTGCATTCACATAAGCTTGTGCTGACGCAACTATGATGTCTGTATTGGCAGCATGACCGGAATACACCCTAGATTCATACTTTAAACGAATAGTTACTTCCCCAATGGCATCAATTCCGGCGGTGACTGACTGCACGGAAAATTCAATTAATTGGTTGGGTACATTCACCACACGGTTAATTGCTTTGTAAACTGCGTCTACTGGCCCTGTACCAATGGCTGCATCGGTTAATTCCTCCCCGTCTGGGGTGCGGAGGGTGACTGTAGCGGTGGGTTTAGCATTACTACCGCAGGAAATTTGCACTAACTCGACTCGGAATAAGTCAGGGGCTTGTTGAATTTCGTCGTTAACAATGGCCTCTAAGTCCCAATCGGAAATTTCTTTCTTTTTGTCGGCTACTTCTTTGAACCGCACAAATGCTTTATTTAATTCGGTTTCTGAGAGTTCAAAGCCCAATTCTGCCAAGCGAGTACGAAAAGCGTTTCTGCCGGAATGTTTACCCAATACTATTTGATTGTCTGTTAAACCAATCAATTGGGCATCCATGATTTCGTAGGTGAGCTTATTTTTTAAGACCCCATCTTGGTGAATACCCGATTCATGGGCGAAGGCGTTGGCGCCAACAATAGCTTTATTGGGTTGCACTAACATTCCCGTCAAATTAGAAACTAAGCGGGATGTTTTATAAATTTGGCGAGTGTCGATTTTCGCTAGTGGTTCTTCAGAATCTGCTGGTCTTCCTAAGAAGGGATTGAAATATTGTCGGCGGACGTGCAATGCCATTACTAGTTCTTCTAAGGCGGCGTTACCTGCTCTTTCACCTATACCGTTGATGGTACATTCTAATTGCCTTGCACCATTTTTTACTGCTTCTAAGAAGTTGGCCACAGCTAAACCTAAATCGTTGTGACCATGCACGGAAATAATAGCTTGATCAATATTAGGAACATGATCTTTAATGCCCTTAATTATTGCCCCAAATTCACTGGGTGTTGTGTAACCTACGGTATCAGGAATATTAACTGTAGTAGCGCCAGCTGCGATCGCTCGCTCTAAAACTTGGTATAAGAATTCTGGGTCAGAACGTCCTGCGTCTTCGGGGGAAAATTCCACATCATCGGTGAAAGTTTTGGCATACGCTACCATTTCTTCGGCAATGGCAATTACTTCTGATTTGGTTTTTTTCAGTTTGTATTGCAGATGAATATCAGAAGTAGCAATAAAAGTATGAATACGTCCACGGGCTGCCGGTTTAATAGCTTCTGCCGCAGTTTTGATGTCATCGTGCCTAGCTCTAGCTAAACTACAAATTACCGGGCCATCTTCTGTGCCTACTGTTTGGGCAATTTTATTTATTGCTGCAAAATCTCCCGGACTGGCAAAGGCAAAACCTGCCTCAATTACATCTACGCCTAACCGGGATAATTGCTTGGCGATCGCTAGCTTTTCATCTATATTTAGTGTCGCTCCTGGGCATTGTTCTCCATCTCGGAGTGTCGTATCAAAAATGATGATTCTCTCTGGTTTGCTTTCCATTTTGGCTATGTTGTTTAGTTTTTACTGGGCGCTTAAAATATCTTGAAGCTTATTTTTTGCTACTCTTAAGATTTGTAAATATTTGTTTAATTTATTGGCCTTCAATTTTTTCTATACTATATCTGATATCGTTTAAATCAATATATCTATCCGTAGCATTACGCAATTCTCTAGCTATCATTCCCTCAGTCGATACAACCGTAATGTGCGTATTTTTTGAGCGTAATAGTTCGATTGCTCTTTCAAAATCTCCATCACCACTGAATAAAACTACTCGGTCATATTGATCTACTGTATTAAACATATCTACAACAATTTCAATATCTAAATTGGCTTTTTGGGAGTAGCGACCGGAAGAATCATCATAATATTCTTTAAGAATTTTAGTGCGTACTGTATATCCTAAACTAATGAGAGCGTCTCTGAATCCTCGTTGATCTTGTGGGTCTTTTAAGCCAGTGTACCAGAAGGCATTGATTAATGTTGTGTCTGATTGCTCGTGTTTGAAATAATCTAAGACTCGTCTTGGGTCAAAAAACCAGCCATTTTTTTGTTGAGCATAGAACATATTGTTTCCGTCTACAAAAATAGACAGACGATTCATTGGGGAACCCATAGAAAAATACACCTAATAAATAGATAAGAATGTAGAGTGAACAATAGATTATAGCAATTATCAAATGGTAAATTTACTAATATCCCTAGACTAGATTTTTATGTATAGCTTTTATCTTACCTCTTGCAAAGCATGAAATTGGCTAAAACATGAGACTTAAGATTTCGGGACTTGAATCTTTTCATCTTTAATACTATAAGAGATACTTCGTGATCAAAATCTACCAATAAATTTGACTGCTTAACAGCATGGTTCGCTATATAACGGTTAAGTTTACTCCTAGAGAGGTCAGGCATAGTCTGGGATTAGAATATCTGATAATAACCATCTACAAGTTTCTGAGTCAACAAAAATACAAGCTTGATGGTAAGTGCCAGTCTTGTACAATGAGTTACCAGTCTCATCACAAGAAACTCTCTCTAGAGTATCGAGTCTAGGAGGCGTACCCATTGCGTTGATACAATAAAATCTCACCGCAAATAAGTGCTGAAGCGGAAAATTTCCGACTTCATTTTGTGGCATCATCACGGCTTTGATCTCAATCAGACAATGAGTTGAGCCATCTTTAGGTCAACAGCCTACTGAGTTGAAATTTATTCAACCAAGTTTGGTCAAAAATAGAAAATACATTACAAAAGTATAAAATTCTCATTTAAGTCTAATTTCAACGTATTTGTAGTTAAAGAGTCCCTGAATAAATAAATAGAGTAGTACGTAAACCAACTATTAACACGATATGGCAGAAGAACCTAAATCTACCTTAACCAAAAAAAATGTCTCTGCTGCCAATATAACGTCCAGTAAACCGACCAAAGTAACTCGCACAGCATCAAGTCAGTCGCGGCTCATAACTCGTTTAGGTCATCTGCTGACTGGCGTTTCTGTATTGAGTGCAGCATGGCTAACTGTTTCTGGTTTAGATTGGGTGCAATTGATGGAGAATCAAGCAGTTTCTACATTTTTTCAACTGCGTGGGCCGATAGTACCTCCAAAAAATATCGTGATTTTGGCAATTGACGATCAGTCGATCTCAGTTCCCGAACAGTACTATAAAACAAATCCGCAACAGTATGCCTACTTGGAACCACTGAAGTCTTTTCCATTTCAGCGCGCTGCATATGCCCAAATTATTGAAAAATTGGTGAATGCTGGTGCGAGTGCTGTAGCTTTAGATGTAGTTTTTGATTTGCCAAGTGGTTACGGTAGTGAAGACGATCGCCAACTCCAGGCAGCATTAGAAAAGTATGGTAGTAAAGTTACCTTAGCTGCACTCTACGAAAATTTTGAGACACATCAAGGAACCTTCATGCAGCTGCGTCTACCCCAGGAAAGATTTCACACAGGTGGGGTATCAATGGGGACGGTGAATTTTCCTTTGGAGGTAGATGGAAAAGTTCACCGTTTGGCTAGTGAGTTTTCTCGGTTGGTAGAAACAGATAATAGCCTGTCACAGAGAGTTCCTGACTTTGATCAAGCTGTGTTGCAGACAGCAAAAATCAATTATCTCCCACCCAAAGGCGATCGCCTGAACTTTTGGGGAACCAATGGTACATTTGAGACAATTCCCTTATGGTATGTACTTGACCCAGCCAACTGGGATACTTATTTACAAAAGGGAGAATTTTTCCAAGATAAAATCGTGGTGATTGGTGCTACGGCCAAGTTAGCCAATGATTATCATCAGGTAGCTGCTAGCAGTAGCCGAGAACGGATGTCAGGAGTGGAAATTCACGCCAATGCGATCGCCACTTTGATGACAGGTAAAGCCATAGGCGAAGCAATTGAGAATCCACCACTGCGGAGTTTATTTGTACTAGTGCTAGTGGGTGGTACAACATTCATCATTACCAGAAGTAAGCGGGGCATTAATAGATTGATTTTGAGCCTGGGACTGGCGGTAATTTGGGGTAGTATTAGCTATTTGGGCTTTGTGTATAGTCAGGTAATTTTTCCCACAGCTATACCGATGGTAGCGATCGCCTTTAGTGGTTTATCTTATCTCGGAACCGAAGTCGCCAGAGAAAAAATCAGAACCCGCCAGTTAGTAACTATTTTCCAAAGATATAAAACTTCTCCCGTAGTCCAAGAAATTATTAGCCAACAAGATGACTTGCAAGATTTACTTCAGCAACGGGATTTAGCATTATCAGGAAAAATTTTGGCCGGACGCTACAAAATTGTCAAAGTACTAGGGTCTGGTGGATTTAGCGAAACCTATATTGCCGAAGATATTCAACGTCCCGGAAACCCCCAATGTGTTGTCAAACAACTCAAACCAGCTAATACTCAAGCCAAAAGCTTAGAACTTGCCAGACGTTTATTTAATTCCGAGGCACAAACACTAGAAAAATTAGGACAGCACAAGCAAATTCCTCAGCTTCTAGCTTACTTTGAACAAGATGAAGAATTTTATTTAGTGCAAGAATATATAATTGGTCATCCTCTGAATCAAGAATTGCTATTAGGTAAAGCTATTGACGAAATTACAGTTATCAATATTATTCAAGAATTATTACAAATCCTGGCATTTGTACATGAAAATGGCGTGATTCATCGGGACATTAAACCCAGCAATATCATCCGACGACACTCAGATTACCAACTTGTGTTAATTGACTTCGGTGCTGTCAAAGAAGTCGCCACACCGCAACTAGAAGATCATGAACAAACTCCTTTTACTATTGGCATTGGCACCAAAGGTTATGCACCGAGCGAACAATGTTTTGGGCGTCCCCAATATAGTAGTGATATCTATGCTGTCGGGATAATTGGCATTAAAGCCTTAACTGGTATTTCACCTCATGAATTAGATAGAAATATTCATGGAGAATTGCAATGGAGTGATAAGGCAATGGTAAGCCATGCCCTATTAGATATTATCAATAAAATGGTTAGGGATGATGTCAAAGAAAGATATCAGTCGGCATCAGCAGTTCTCCATGAGATTAACAAAATAATCAACTTACCAAATAGTAATTCTGCCCCAGAGTACAATGCATATTTAGATGATTCAGATCTTGAGACTAAACACTGGGAAGAAGGCTCTTCTGAAACAACTATTTAATCTCAAAATAATTAAAAGTTCGTAGTGAGGACTTTAGTCCTCATCCTCCAGAGCTTGATAAAACACAGTTTGATAGCGCAAATCAATTTATCATGATGTATAAATTGTTATTCATGGTTGTTATTTAAAAATTTTGCCACAAATTTATAACTTAAGTAAGAGATTTATCTGATTAGCGATGGGTATCGTGAGGAAGGTTAAGACAAAACATCCTCATACAAATAACTCCCCTAGGTTATAAATTCAAGTAGTGCAAGGATAAAAATATATGTATCTACTTCTGCAAAAAATGCGGAATAAAATTGCCAGAAAAATTGATGCTATACCCTTGATAAAATATAGACAAGAAGTTGCCTATCAAACAGCAGTAAAAAAGCATCTCATCAATCTACCTATTATTTCCTATACTGACATGTCTCTGGTAGATAAAATAAAACATGAAGGCGTTGTAATTACATCTTTAGAAGCATTAGGAATCCCCTCTACTCCAGATATACTCGCAGCCGCACAAAAGTTGATACCAAAAATACCACCTAGTATTTCTGTTCATAAAAACGAGTTTGTCGTTCATGCTAATTCCCAACAAATTAAGGAATATCCAGAAATTTTCTCCTGGGGAATTGAACAACGTCTACTCAATATTGTAGAACATTATCTTGGTTTACCAGTTGCCTATAATGGAGTCTATTTTCGGAGAGATATTGCCAATAAAGTAGAGCTAAATTCTCGGTTATGGCATATAGATAAAGAAGACACAAAGATTCTAAAAATTATCATTTATTTAAATGATGTAAATGAGGATACAGGGCCATTTCAATATATCCCCCAAACATTAACTGAAAAGATATCTCAATCTCTAAACTACACTTCTGGTTATATACAAGAAGCAACCATGAAAAGCGTCATCTCGCCAGTTAATTATAAATCATGTCTTGGTTTAGCAGGAACTGTGATTTTTGCAGCTACTGGTAGCATTTTTCATCGCGGTAAGATTCCCACAAATGCTGATAGATTCACCATATTTTTTGATTACGGTTCTAGATGGCAAAAAAAAAGACCTTATACAGTAAATTCGCTCACATATAAAGATTTAGTCTTACTCGCCAGCAATCTTCCCGAACAAAAAAGAAATTATATTTTTTATTGATTAGACTGTCATATTATCTCCATTCTGCTGGTTGATAGCTAATCGCAATACTGATAACCCTAAAATTATTAAAAATAAGACTAGACCAATGGTACAAGCATAGCTAATTTCTAAGTTACTAAAGGCTTCTTCATACAAATAATAAACAATTGTTTTAGAGCTATTGAGTGGTCCGCCTTGAGTCATGATGTATACTTCCTCAAAGACTTTAGTAGCAGAAATGGCGGAAATAACTGCAACTAATGCTAAATATGGTTTCATTAAGGGTACAGTAATATCCCAGTGTTTGCGAATACCATCTGAACCATCAATAGCTGCGGCTTCATACACATCAGCCGGAATTGATTGCAACCCCGCTAAATAAATCACCATATAATAACCGAGTCCTTTCCACACAGTGACAGCCATGACACTAGCTAGAGAAATCGGCACAATTCCTAACAATTTTTCTGGACTAGTTAGCCAGGGAATCCCTTCTGGGAAAAGACCTAATGTTGTGAGAACTTGATTGAGTAAGCCGTTTTCTGCATATAGCCATTTCCAAGCGATACCCGCAACGACCATTGATATCACTACTGGTGTGTAGTAGGCGGCTCTAAACCAATTCATTCCTCGTAGTTTCTGATTTACCAAAATTGCCAATCCCAAGGGAACCATAACTAAAATTGGGACGACACCTACAAGATAAAGAAAGGTATTTTCTAAGGTTTTCCAAAAAACTGCATCTTTCCACAGGCGCAGGAAATTACCAAAACCTATCCATTGTGCTGGTTGAGAAAGGTCTTCGTAGCTGGTAAAGCTGAGATAAAATGCTTGGATGGCTGGCCAAAAAACTGTTAATACTAAGAGAATTAGGGCTGGGAGTAAAAATAAGTAAGGTGTTAGTCGGTGTTTGATAAGTGTCCAATCTTGAGATTTAAGTTGCATCATAACTATGACAATTCGATACTCGAAACCTTGCGCCTAGATGGATTAAATCTTACCCTCACTCGGATAGTACTACTTTATTTACCACCTGATTGCTGATTAGGCAAGTCCGCTGGTCCACAGGGTTTGAGATGCGCTGACCCTAGTTCTATATACTCAGTTAAAATTCCCTTAATTAACTGAGGATAATCAGTTAATTTATCCATCGCATAATCTCCTCTGTCTCTATGTCTACAACAATGATTGGCAGTTGATGTTTATGGAGAATGAGGTCAAGAAATTATTGTATGCAACTTTGCTAATAGCAATATACAATTTACGGTCTGGAGATTTAATTGATTACCCAACAGATAATACTAAACCTTCACAGGCTAATAATGCTTTAGGAAAAACAGACTGAATTTCTAGTTGGACTTGATCTAGAAAATCATCGGTATCATCTGGATGATGTTGAGAGATGACTAATCGTTGCACATCGGCGCTATTTGCCAAGTCTACAGCAGTTTGCCAGTGGACATCGGCTGATTCATGATTATAAGCCCCAGGAGGAGTGTAGGTGGCATTAGCAATGAGCAAATCGGCATCTTTAATCATCTGTAATATTCGTTCGCGTTCTCCGGCATCAATTTTTTTGTGTAAATCTGTGACGTAAGCAACGCTATATTTTTCTCCTGTGATCCGATAACCCACTGACCTCTGAGTTTGATTGATCAATTCCGTGGTAATCGTCACATCATCTAATTTCACTTTACTACCTGGAGTTAAATTGTAAAACTGCAAATCAGATTGCATTACATGTAAAGGGTAGGGAAAGTTTGGCTGGAGCATCTGATCACATAGGCATTGCTTGATGGAAGCGCCATTTGAGGCGGCTGTGCCATAAATATGGAAGCTATTTTCTGCCACAAATGCTGGAGCAAAGAAGGGAAAGCCTTGAATATGGTTGGATTGGCAGTTAGTAAAAAATAAATGAGCTTCTAATGGCTCTTGTATTTGCTGCCAAGTTTTCCCTAGGCTACGTAAGCCAGTTCCACCATCAAAAATCAGGTGTTTACCGGCGACATCTATTTCTATACAAGCAGTGTTACCACCATAACGGTGTGTGTTGCTGCTGGGAGTGGGAATTAAACCTCTTACGCCCCAGAATTTCACGAGAAATTCACCCGTAGGACTATTTAAGGGGATAATTGGCTCTTCAGATACATAACTTTGGGAACCCGACAGCTCAAAATTTGACATTTTCCTTGCCAGTTAAACCTTAGTGAGCAGGTCATCGTAGTACCGCACTTCTAAAAGTCGGTTTTTTTCATCCACAATGACTACTGTAGGAGAGTAATTTTTTAACTCTTCAGAAGTGAACTGCCCGTAAGCCATTATAATCAAGCGATCGCCCATAATGCCTAGACGTGCTGCCGCTCCATTTAGCTCAATGATTCCGGAATTAGCGTCGGCTGGGATGGCGTAAGTAATAAAGCGCTTACCATTGGCATTATTCACTACTTGCACTTGCTCGTAGGGTAAAATGCCAGCTTTATCTAACAAAACTTGATCAATGCTGATACTACCCACATAGTTGATATTTGCTCCTGTGAGGGTGCAGTTGTGAATTTTTGCCAAAAGGAGAGTACGCTGCATTTTATTTAATAATTCTGTGGCAATTTTGGCGATCGCAACTAGCGAAAGCTTTGTGTTTCCTGATTCTCTGACTATGGTAAACCCGATTTCGGGGAGTCTGTACCAATTTAGTCAACAGTTAGGAGTTAGAAGTTACAAGTTAAAAATAAAACTCATAACTCACAACTTATAACTCATAACTTTTCTATTATGCTTTAGCCGCCTTAATGAACCTATCTACTAGGGCTGACACCTTGTCAACATCTTGCCAGCCAAGAATTTCTGTTACTTTCTTCTCCAAATTTTTATAACTGCGGAAAAATTCGGCAATTTCTTCCAAGCGGTGCGGCTCTAAGTCTTTGAGGGATTTTACTTGAGCGTAGCGTGGATCTTTGTCAGGAACACAAAGAATTTTTTCATCGCGATCGCCACCGTCAATCATCTCTAGCATACCAATTGGTCGGGCAGCAATGACGCATCCAGGAAAGGTTGGTTCATCCATAATCACCATACCATCTAGGGGATCGCCATCATCAGCCAAGGTATTGGGTACAAAGCCGTAGTCATAAGGATACTGTACCGAAGAATAAAGCACTCGGTCTAAAGCAAAAGCTTGTAAGTCCTTGTCAAACTCGTATTTATTTTTGCTCCCGCCAGGAATTTCAATTAAAACGTTGATAATACCTGGTTTTGGTTGAGCGGGAATACGGGATAAGTCCACAAAAAATCTCCTCTGATAACGGTAAATTCAGGTAGCACTCAATTTGGCGCCCCGTGTAGAATTTTAGGGCCAAGATGGACTTCTATGTAACTAGGCATCATTAGTCATTAAGAGAATTACCGAAGAGGTACGGGAGCAGGGAGCAAGGGGGAGAGACTGAGAAGTCCCTTGTACTGTACCCCAGTCAAGCGCCCTGAATTTAAAAAACAAAAAGCGCTGTGAGAACTCCCCACAACGCCTTTTACTATTCAGACATCTCCGTCTGGTTGGAAATCACAAAACACAAAGTCCATCTCTGAATCAGTCAGAAGACATTTCAGATTTAAATTATCTATGGTTAACTACACATCCAAAATATTAGCTCACCATTTGTATTCTCCTTTGACGAGCCAACTTGCTGCGAAACATGACTTGCAAGGGTTGTTTAGTTTTCACTGCTTGGTAATGTATAGGTTCTGGGGGGCGGATTATTTGGAACATCGCTTGAATAATGGGCAATCACAAACACTGGTAGTGTTAGAGTTACTAGAGCGATCGCAGTTCCCACAATGTCTGCCAAACGATGGGAATATGTGTCGGTAGTGCTGGCAGACTGGCTATTTGCATTCATACAAAATTGAAATTCGTCTCTTTTTTGTTAGGGTTTACTCTCTAGAAGAGAGTGTTGATATTATTTTAACTATGTTTTTGACTGTCAACAATGTAGCAGCCAAAAAGTTAAACCAGTTTAACAAGCGTCATAATAGCAGTTTTGTAACTGACAATATTGATACAAAGTTCCAAAAAAACATTGCTTTCTTGATGTGGTAACTAATAAACTACTCTTCCTCGCTGTAATTTGTCAGCGATAGGTTAATCAAAGGTTAAGAAAAAGTATTATAAGTTACATTTTTCTTTTTATTACATATTAATTATCCACATATAATGTGGAGTCCTGCAACTATTATAACATCTTGAAATAGCTTTTGTAGGCTAGTTTTAGCGATTTGTATTGTCTTAGCCATAGTAAAAGTAACCGAAAATTTACTGAAATCCAGTAGTATTTTTTCACATCCAGACTCTGGTGACATCAAAAATATCGAAAACCGGGAACTACGGGGAATTTGTGATTGTTCAAATCAACAATCTGCACCGAATAAATACAGTCATATTACCCATGATTTCTAGTATTTATTCAGTGGTAGCACCAAAAAAATATTTCAGTATTCAAAATTCTGTTTTTGAGGGATACCGCATTTATTTTGTCAATCTATATATAGGTAGAGTATAAATGCCTTGACTGTAAATAAAAAAATAAAACCTTTATTGGCTGGCGATCGCTTGTTAACAACCAAGAGCAAATTTTCTATCTATAGATGTATGTCTATGGGATAGAGTGTGAGAAAAAATATTAAATTAAAAAAATAAATATTAGCAAACAATAACCATTGAAAAAACCGCCAATTAAATTATGGCGGTCTAGTTAAGTAATCGGAGGGTACTTATAACTTACTCTGCTGCTTTTGCATTTGTTGTAGCAGAGTTGGCATTTCCCGCGCAGCGGTACTAGCCTTTTCCATAGACCTTCATTGGTTCCTTGAGAAACTTAATGTAAAAATGTTTAAATGTAGACTTAATCACGCGCGGCATGGCAAAGTCTATGGGTATTAATTTATCTGGTAGTTGCCAATCTTCGGTTTTGAGTAAATCTGGATGTAAATTGGGAAATTCAATCTCAGTAAGTTCTGGACAAACGCCTAACCTTTGAGACGCTGCAACTGTAGGCACTAATTCAGGTAAAACGTTGAGAACTTCTACCATTGTTCTATCGAGGGCAAATACATTGGCTGCTGCTGCCAAAATTCCTAAATCACGAGGTTCGCCACCACTAGGGCCATTACCTTCATGACCGATGATGCCATCTAATATAGTTAAATTGGGATTGATGGCCCTTGCAGTTTCTACTAACATTTCCCCAAATCGATTGGCATCTTTACCAGCTTCCATGTGCCACCAAGCTTTCATTTTACCGGGGACGCAACCAAATAAATTTTTTACCCCTAGTGTTAAAGTCAACTGCATATGTGATTTGACTTTAGGTAGGTTAATCACCACATCTGCTTCCATTGCTTCTTTACACAGTCGCAGGTGATTAAAATCTTCGTTGACGGTTTGGTAACGTTTGCCGTGAAACTCAATGATGGGAATATTCAGTTCTTGTAACAGTGGCAGATAGCCATTGGCTGCGGCTACTCCTTTAGCGCTACCAAAAGCCGGACTATCCCCTAAAAATGGCTTACCACCTGCGTCTATAACCATCTGGGCGACTTCGTAAACCAGTTCTGGGCGGGTTGTACATTCTTTAGTAGGACGCGCCCCCGTGAGGAGATTGGGTTTGAGTAAAACGCGATCGCCTGGTTTGACAAAGGCAGCTATTCCCCCCAAAGGTTCCAGCAGGGTGACTAAAGATTCTCGTAAAGCTTCCCGTTCGTAGGAAGTAGCCCTGATGAGACTGACAGATGGTTTTTGAGTCTGCATGGATAATAATTTAAGATTTGTGAAGATAGAAGTAAAGAAGAATTTCTTTCATTTTCTATCTTCATACATTCTTTTTAATCTACTTCTCTCGATTCTGCCAGGGGTACGATACCACTCATTTGTTCTAAATCTAATACCGTGGCTAATTCCGCCTCACTCATTAACCCTTTTTCTAAAACAATTTGCCGCAGTGATTTACCAGTTTCCAAGGATTCTTTAGCTACAGCCGCCGCATTCAAATAACCAATGTGAGTATTCAATGCAGTAACTAAAGCTAAACTACCCTCGGCATAAGCTAAACAACGTTCCTTGTTAGCCGTAATTCCTTGAATGCAGCGTTCGGTGAGGGCGGCGATGGTATTACCGAGAATTTCAATACTGTGAATCAGGTCGTAAGCAATTAGCGGCATCATCACATTTAATTCTAATTGTCCTGCTTGAGCGGCTAAGGCGATCGCATTGTCGTAACCCATCACCTGAAAACACACCATTGATGTCATCTCTGCCATGACTGGGTTATATTTACCCGGCATAATTGAGGAACCTGGTTGTACGGGTGGGAGTTGAATTTCTTTGAAACCGGTTTTGGGGCCTGAGTCCATTAACCGCAAATCGTGGGAAATTTTCGCTAAATCCTGGGCTAAGTTGCGTAAAGACCCAGAAACATTAACAAAAGGTGCCATACTCTGCATTGCAGCCATTAAATGAGGTGCAGGTTCTAGGGGTGATTCCATCAATTGAGAAATCACTTCCACCACACGGGCGCGATATTGGGGATGAGTATTCATTCCAGTACCAACCGCACTACCACCCAAACCCAACGCCATTAAGTCTCCAGAGGCGGTGTAAATGCGGTTTTGATGGTCTGATAATATCTGCGCCCAAGCCCGGAAATTTTCCCCTAAACGCACAGGTACAGCGTCTTGTAGGTGGGTTCTACCAGATTTGACGATATCTTGAAATTCTCCAGCTTTGCTTTCTAGAGATGCGATCGCCTTTTCTAAAGCTGGGTGTAATGTGTGGCCAAGTGCCAATAAACCACCAATGCGAATTGCTGTCGGAATAACATCATTGGTAGATTGCCCGTAGTTCACATGGTCATTAGGACTAACGCGTTTGTAATTGCCTTTTTCGTCGCCCAAAATTTCTAAAGCGCGATTTGCCAAGACTTCATTCACATTCATGTGGTGAGAAGTTCCAGCCCCGGCTTGATAAACATCTACCACAAATTGATCACGTAACTTGCCGGTGAGGATTTCATCAGCTGCTTGTACAATTGCTTGACTGATATCTTGGGGAATACAACCTAATTCCCCGTTGACGATAGCTGTAGCTTTTTTAATGATGACACAAGCATCTACGTAAGTAGGTAAAGGCTTAATCCCACTAATAGGGAAGTTTTCAATCGCTCGTAGAGTTTGAATACCGTAATAAGCACTACTGGGAATCTGGCGATCGCCCATCGAATCACGTTCTATACGAAAATCTGTATTGTCAGCCATAGTATTGTTTGGATAATCTCAAAATACAGATCATGCCATGCAAGGACACCAATATTAATTCGTAATTCGTAATTCGTAATTCGTAATTCGTAATTCGTAATTCGTAATTC
>NZ_CAWUDM010000095.1:0-22385 GCF_963920855.1 Nostoc sp. CCY0012
TGACTCAACTTCCGTAATAACCGATTGTGACAGTTAAGGGTGCGGAATGTGAGTTGTAGATAATCCTTCTAGGAACGAGCAATTATTACTCACTTGTGCTGCTACTCCCAAAAGTTAATTTTTCAAGGGGAAGCAATTGAAACTAACTATCTAATTCTCCAAAGCGATCACGATACTGTTGGAGTAGGGCTTGCATATCCTGTAATTGTTGTTCCGCCTGTTCTGCCCGTTGTTCCAATTCCACAGGACTCAAAAATTGCCGACCATCTGGACGATAAATCACGAGTTCATGGTTGCCCACAGCAAAGCTAATCCCTAACCGCGGACTCGTCCACCCGTCTATGTGAGCAATGGGTAGAAACTGTTCACCCTGGCGTTGCCAACCTTTGATTTCGTAGCGGTCTGGGTCATATTGATAGTATTCTTCTACGCCATAGGTTTGGTAAAACTCTAGCTTGCGTTCCATTTCATCTGCATTGTTGCTAGGTGAGAGAATTTCCCATACCACTTGTGGTGCAATGTTGTCTTCTTGCCACTGCTTATAAGAGCCTCGTCGTCCTTTAGGTCTACCAAACACTACCATTGTGTCCGGTGCAACTGGTGAGATTAAACGTGATTTCACCGGATACCATAGCAAATCTCCTGCCACAAACACATTAGGTTCATTAGCAAACAAAATTTCCAGATTTTCCTTAATCAAGACAATCCAACGAAACTGTTCGGTATTGTCTGCCATTGGCTTACCGTCGCTATCGGAAAAATGTAAGTCTGCATCAGTGGAAAAGAATGTGGTCATAGGTTAACCCGGACTGACACATTTTAATTGTATGCGATCGCCTATCAAATGATATTTCTCATTTTAAGTCGGGAACTATACATATATTGAGTTCCTACACACTTGTGCTGTAACTAATCGTTAAACAAATAAATAAGTATTATGGTTTTCCGAATTAAACAAACTCATTGGCTATATGTCGGCCTTAGTATTTTCAGTTTGTGTTTGGCATTTACTATTACACCTGTAAAAGCATCACCACCTGTAACCACAACTCCAGTTCTTGCTGCTTCCCAACCTGGCAATGGGCTAGAACAAGGACGAAACTTTTACCAATCGGGACGCTTTGCGGAAGCTGTAACAGTTTGGCAAACCGCAGCCCAACAGTACCAAAACCAGGGCGATCGCATTAATCAAGCCCTCAGCTTGAGTTACCTTTCATTGGTACAACAGGAACTTAATCAGTGGCCAGCAGCCCAACAGTCTATTGAGCAAAGTCTGAAACTTTTGCAAACTGCTAAACCCTCTGCTGATGCCATTATCTGGGCGCAAGTACTTAATACACAAGCAAATTTGCAGTTGCACACTGGCAAAGTTGAAACCGCCCTCGAAAGTTGGCAACAAGCCCAAAAATATTATGAACAAGCAGGTGATAAAATGGGCAGCTTGGGTACTCAAATCAACCAGGCACAAGCTTTACAAAGTTTGGGATTTTACCGCCGCTCGAAACAGCAGTTGGAGAAGCTAACTCAAGAATTAGGAGCAATGCCCGATTCGGAAATCAAAATCAGTGGATTGCGATCGCTTGGTTCTACGTTGCAAATGATTGGTGACTTCAGTAAGAGTCAACAGGTGTTGGAGCAAAGTTTAGCCGTCGCTCGCCAACTTGAAACCACACCTCATTTGAGTTCCATCCTACTCAGCTTAGGAAAAACCGCTGTGAACTTGCAAGATCCTGAAGCGGCATTAGATAACTTTGAACAAGCAGAACAAGTAGCCACAAATCCAGGTGATCAATTACAATCCCGTTTAGCTCAATTTAAACTTTTCCTCGACTACGACAAGCTGGAATTAGCGGCTCCACTTGCACCTCAACTATTACAACAACTGAAGGAATTACCCCCTAGCTATAACTCTCTTTACGCAGCAATTAATTTTGTGGCTACTCTAAATCAGCTACAAGACCCTGACAAAATTCTGCCCCTCCAAGACCAAGCGCAACTCTTGGCAACTACAGTTAAATCGGCACAGCAGATTCAGGATGCTCCAGCCCAAGCTTATGCATTGCATCAGTGGGCAAAACTTTATAGACGGACACAGCAGTTATCTCAAGCCCAAGAATTAGCTCATAAATCCCTCAAAATTGCCCGTCAACTCCACGCTGACGATATTATTGCTCAATCTGCTTGGCAGGTGGGACAGTTGTATAAACAACAAGGAGATCGCGCAGCCGCTATTACTGCCTATACCGAAGCAGTCACGGCTTTAAAAGCACTGCGGGGAGATTTGGTGGCTGTTAACCCTGATGTTCAGTTCTCTTTCCGCGAAAGTGTGGAGCCTGTTTACCGAGAACTAGTAGGGTTACTGCTAGATAATCAACCCAGTCAATCAGCATTAGTACAAGCCCGCGAATTGATTGAATCATTGCAAATTGCCGAACTCGATAACTTTTTTCGGGAAGCTTGTTTAGATAGAACTCAGCAAATCGATCAAGTCGATGCCACTGCAACCATAGTTTATCCGATTATCTTGCCAGATCGGTTAGCAGTGATTGTTTCTCAAGCTGGACAACCATTGCGTTACTATGTTACTCCCAAAGCTCAAGCTGACATTGAGCAAACTCTAGATCAGCTGCTGGTTGCCCTCAACCCTGTCTCAGATGCCAAAGACAGACAGCGATTCTCCCAAGAGATTTATGATTGGCTGATTCGTCCGGCGGAAGTTGATCAAGCATTTAAAGATACAAAAACATTAGTGTTTGTTTTGGATGGTCGGTTACGTAACATTCCCATAGCTGCTTTGTATGACGGCCAGCAATATCTGATCGAAAAGTATGCTGTGGCCCTTTCCCCAGGATTGCAATTAATGGCTGCGCGATCGCTCCAGCAAAATCAGATGGTGGCTATTGTGGGTGGCATCAGTGAATCTCGTGCTGGTTTTAGTGCTTTGCCTGCTGTGGAATCAGAAGTCAAGCAAATTTCCCAAGCAGTATCATCTTCAACGTTGCTAAATCAGAAATTCACTAGTCAAGCTCTTGCTGATCGCGTGAAATCTAGTAAAGCCGATATTGTCCATTTAGCCACCCACGGACAGTTTAGCTCCCGCCTCGAAGATACTTTCTTACTTACCTGGGATGGACAAGTCAATGTTAAAGAGTTATCCGAACTTTTGCAAAATCGGGGTGGTAATTCATCGAAAGCCATCGAGTTGTTGGTACTGAGTGCCTGTGATACGGCAGCCGGGGACGATCGCGCCGTCCTGGGACTGGCTGGATTGGCTGTTAAATCGGGCGCTCGTTCTACCATCGCTACCCTATGGCCTGTGAAAGATCAGGCAGCCGCCATGCTCATGACTCGCTTCTATGAACAACTGCGACAACCCAAAATCACCAAAGCTGAAGCACTGCGGCAGGCACAAATTAACCTGATTCGCCAAACTGATTTCCGTGAACCGTTCTTTTGGTCTGCTTTCGTCTTGGTGGGAAACTGGCTTTAACTAAGTTAAAATACGTAGAATCTAGAAGGGCAATTGCACTATAATTTTACACATACCATGCTAGTCATCGAATATTCTTATAGTATGTGTCCTCTACATAACAAGTAATTGGACTCATGGTAAAAGATTATTGCCCTCATGAAAAAAGTATCTTTTATCACAGATAGTAAATGAGGTAAAACATCATGAAACGTCGATATTTGGCTAGTACATTGAGCGTTATGGCACTGCTTGCTAGCAATGCCTGGAGTAGTGCTTATGCTGTGACATTTACCCCACCGCCCAAAAATCCTACTCCCAGCCAAGCAACTGGTGGAGCTTCCCGTGGTAGTTTCTTTGTTCCTGCCTCTGGCAAGGGTGCGCCCAGACAAGCAACTGGGGGAGCTTCTCGTGGTAATTTGTTCACACCAACTGCTGGCAAAGGTGCGCCTAGACAAGCAACTGGGGGAGCTTCTCGCGTTGGGACTTACTACTTGAATGCATCAATTGTAGAATCAACAGGCCCAGCAGCGTTAATTGCACTTCTGCCCCAAAGCTTCTATGGCACTACAGTGTCTGAACGCCCCACAATTTTGGTGTATCTTCCTGCTTCCAATGCAGAAGAAGCTGTATTCAGCCTCAAAGATGAAGCTGGCAACATGCAACATCAGATGACAGTTCCCGTGGCTGGAAAAACTGGGGTGATGGCTATCAAATTGCCCGCCGACGCACCAGCTTTAGCTGTAGAGAAAAATTATCAGTGGTTCTTAGCACTGAAAATAGATGGAAAACTCAGCCCTAGTACACCTTACGTCGATGGTTGGATTCAGCGCATTCAGCCGAGTACGGAACTGGCAACGGCAATGCAGCAAGAAGATGCGTTAAAACGGGCAACTACTTTGGGTAAAAATGGAGTTTGGTACGACTGTGTAGCCACACTTGCCGCCCTACATACTGCCCAACCCACCAATCTCACCCTTGCTAATCAATGGGAAGAATTGCTGGCATCGGCAAGCTTGAAGGAGTTAATTAAAGCTCCATTAGTAGCATCTGCTAATTAGAGGTTTGGGAACGGGTAAAATCCGACCCAATACCAAACAAGTGTTGGTGGGGCCATGCCCTATCAACACCGACTGAGATCAACGAACTGTATGGCACAAATATGTGGCACAGATTTCCGAGTTTCATCCAACGCACTCGCAGCATTTTGATTATTACTCCCAGTGTTGCCTTGACTATTATTGTCGGACAATCTTTGGGATTTTTTAACTTACTTGAATGGAAAGTTCGTGATGAATGGGTTCGTCAGCGATCGCAACAAGTAATCTCTGATCAGATCGTCATTGTCACCATCGATGAACGCGATATTCAATCAGTACGTAAATGGCCCATTCCAGACTGGGCTTTAGCACAATTACTCGAAAAAATCCGATCGCAGCAACCCCGCGCCATCGGGCTGGATCTCTATCGAGATTTACCAGAAGGAACCGGATATGAGCAACTCGTAGAAGTTTTCCGCACTACTCCCAATTTAATCGGTGTCGAGAAAATCACTGGTGAACGCATTAATCCCCCACCAGAATTGAAAAAAAATGGCCAAGTAGGATTAGCTGATTTGGTGCTGGATGGCGATCGCAGTGTCCGTCGGGCGCTGCTCACGGCTGAAGATGCTAAGGAGGAAAATACGATCAAACCAGGGCTGGCAACTCTTGTGGCGCTTAAGTACTTAGAAACAGACGGGATTTCCTTAGAAAGCGTTGATCCTAAACAACAAAAGTTTCGCTTGGGTAAGCAAATTCACTTACCACTAAACAATCAAGAAGCAGGTTATCTGGATGCCGATTTAGGCGGCTATCAAATTCTGCTTAACTGGTATGGAAAGGAAACTGCATTTCACACAGTGGCCATGCGTGATGTTTTAGCAGGGAAAATTCCCCCGGACTTGATGCGCGATCGCATGGTGTTTATTGGATCAACGGCTGCTAGTACCAATGACTTTTTTAGCACACCCTTCAGTTCTTCGGTGATTGCTGCCCGAAAACCGACAGCTGGTGTTGTCATCCATGCCAATATTGCCCATCAACTGGTGCAAGGAGCAAAAACAGGAACAGGCAACCTGCGGGGTATTTCTGGGATTAATACTGCTGTTTGGATTCTTTTTTGGTCTTTGATTGGTTCTGGTGGTAGTTGGTACTTAGCTAGTGCGCGTACCGGGCGAAAAATTCCTGGTGGTAAAATTCTATGGGCAACTGTAGGCATCAGTGGGGCATTCATGGGGGGTAGCTATGGGATGTTTTTGCATGGTGTGCTGATGCCGATGACACCCGCCTTAGCTGCCTTCATCAGCAGTGTCATTGCTACAACCAATGCTTATAAACAGCGGAAATTAGAAGAAGCGAATCAGCAACTAGAAATTGCCAATGGTCAACTATTAGATTACTCCAAAACCCTAGAGTTAAAGGTCGAAGAGCGGACTCACGAACTTCTAGAAGCAAAGCAAGCTGCTGATGCGGCTAACCAGGCAAAGAGTGAGTTTCTGGCGAATATGAGCCACGAGCTACGGACACCGCTTAATGGCATCTTGGGTTTTGCTCAGGTGCTAGACGCATCGCCAAATTTGACAGCAAAAAACCGGGAAGGAGTTAACATTATCTACCAATGTGGGAAACACCTCCTGATGCTGATCAATGATATTCTTGACCTTTCAAAAATTGAAGCTCGTAAATTAGAATTGGTGGCAACTAATGTACATTTGCCCACCTTTTTACATGGTGTAACCGAAATTTGTAGTATTCGCGCTGAACAAAAAGGAATTGCCTATAACGTCTTTATTAGCGATCGCCTACCGGTTGCCATTCAAGTAGATGAAAAGCGTCTCCGGCAAGTGTTGATTAATTTACTAGGCAACGCAATCAAATTTACAGACACTGGTAGTGTGACGTTGAAAGTCGATGTCATTGAGCAAGATACCAATAATATCAAGATGCGCTTCCAGATTGAAGATACTGGGATTGGGATGTCACCAGACCAATTAGAGAAAATCTTTTTGGCCTTTGAGCAAGTAGGTGAAGCCGGGCGGAATGCTGAAGGCACTGGCTTGGGTTTAGCAATTAGTCAAAGAATTGCGGAATTAATGGGGAGCCAAATTCAGGTACAGAGTCACCTGGGTGAAGGTAGTCTCTTTTGGCTGGATTTGACAGTACCAGTCCCCGTTTCCCATGATTGGAATACATCGACGGGCTACACCTATGCCCAAATTCCCCAAAAAATCACCGGCATTCAGGGTAGTACGCCTCTAATTCTCATTGTTGATGATGATGGCAACCACCGTTCGATTTTGACCAGTCTGCTACAAGAAATTGGCTGTCGCACCCTGGAAGCAAGCGACGGTAAACAGGGACTACAGATGGTGACTGAAAATCACCCAGATGTTATTCTGCTGGATTTAGCAATGCCTAATATGGATGGCTTTGAGTTAATGGTTCACTTACAAGGAAATCCCCAAACTCGTTCTATACCGATTATTGTCTCTAGCGCCAGCGTATTTGAGGAAAATCGGCAGCGCAGTTTACAAGCAGGAGCAACGGCATTTTTACCCAAACCCCTGCAAATTGATGAATTATTCAATGCCCTGCGATCGCTACTAACAGTTAACTGGATTTATACCCCATCTCAACCCCAGCAATCATCTGTCCCCAATCAGCCAGGAGGTAATACTGAATTGATTTTGCCATCTCAGGAGATTTTGCAACAACTTTATCATTTAGCAATGATGGGAGATATTCCGGCCATTGAGGGAATCATAGGAGAACTGATTCAACAAGAAACTCAGCTAACTCCTTTTGCGGCTGAATTGGGCAAACTCACTGCCAATTTCCAAACTGCAAAAATCCGTAAGTTCCTTCAATCATTTGTCACAATAACGGAGACACGTCAATGATGACCGAACCTCTATTGAAGCCAAAGCATATCCTGCTAGTAGACGACAATCCCAATAATCTGAAAGTGCTATCAGAATCGATTCAGGGATGTGGTTGGAAGGCACTCATGGCAACCGATGGAGAGTCGGCCATCGAACAAACAGAATATGCCCATCCCGATCTGATTCTCTTGGATATCATGATGCCGGGTATTGATGGATTTGAAACTTGCCGTAGACTGAAAGCCAATTCCATTACCCAGAATATTCCGGTCATTTTTATGACGGCCTTGTCCGATGCCATAGATAAGGTAAAAGGACTGGAAATTGGTGCGGTTGACTACATTACCAAACCTTTCCAACAAGAAGAAGTAATTGCTCGATTAAAGTTACACCTAAAAATTTCCCATCTCACACGAACATTAGAACAACGGGTGAAAGAGCGCACCGCTGAATTAAGCCAATCGCTACGACAGTTAAAACAGACCCAACTGCAACTAATCCAAAGTGAAAAAATGTCTACTCTAGGACAACTTGTTGCGGGTATAGGTCATGAGATTAATAATCCGGTTGGTTGTATTAGCGGTAATCGTTCTCATATTGAGCAATATGTCAATGATTTGCTGCGTCTGCTGCACCTCTATCAACAGAAGCTACCGCATCCAGATGCGGAAATTGAGGAGCTAGTTGCAGAAATTGATTTAGCATATCTGACTGAGGATATGCCCAAACTGCTGGCATCAATGGGTCAAGGAATTGGCCGCCTGAAGGAAATCAGCCTATCGCTGAGAACTTTTGCTCGTTCGGATATGTCATCTAAGGTGGAGTATCAAATTCACGAAGGAATTGATAGCACGTTAATGCTATTGAAACATCGACTCAAAGGCAATAGCGATCGCCCTAAAATCCAAGTCGTCACAAAATACGGTGAATTACCCCCCATCGCTTGCTATCCTGGGCAAATGAATCAAGTATTTATGAATATTATTGCCAATGCTATTGATGCATTTGATGATCTCTATCAAAACCACTCAAATCAAAAGATAGCTGCTGCTGGGACTAACACCATTACGATTACTACATCGGTCGAGCGTCAGCAAAAGACCATTACAATTTGCATCGAAGATAATGCTCTAGGTATGGCACCTGATGTCCAAGCTAGAATTTTTGAGCCATCTTTTACAACTAAGCCTGTGGGTAAGGGAACTGGGCTAGGACTAGCTATTAGTTACCAAATTATTGTTGATAAACACAATGGGCAAATCGACTGCTTATCAACCTTTGGTCAAGGAACAAAATTTATTTTTACTCTGCCAATTTAGGTTCTCAGGTAGTAGTAAATATGGGGTCTAACGTACTTATTATGTTGAATTAATAGGCTGTAAAATGGTTGCTTATCTATCCTGAGACAAATAATTTTAAAATAAAAATATCTAAGAAAGAAACCACAGATAAACACAAAGATAAAGATGTTATGGGGAAGTTCGATCTCAGATTTTGTAGTAGCTTCACTAATAAAACCTCAGCATCAACTTGATGAAATTGTCTGTGTCAATCTGTGGTTTCGAGGGATTACGCTAATCCCACCAACTTGGCGCTCAATTCCCACATCCGTTCAGCTTTATCATCATCGCTGGCTTCATTAGAGACTTCTTGAACAAAGGATTTACCGTTTTTCTTTTGTCTATTTCCCCAACTCCAATAAGCACCAGATTGGCTGTATGCGGGATCTGTGACTACCTCCGCCACGCGATCGCCTGCTTCTTCTTCAGTTACAAAACCGCCAGTAATATACTTTTGGAAAAGTGGGAAAATTTTCTGAAACAGCGGATAATGGTTTCGGAATAATGCTGTTGTGGCCACACAACCAGGATATAGAGAGCTGAATGTGATGCCGTGTGACTCGTGATAGCGTCGATGTAGCTCTCTCATGGTCAACACGTTACAGACTTTACTATCTTTATACGCTTTGACAGGTTCAAATTTCTTGCCGTCAATCATTGTAATCGGCTCTTTAAATCCTGCCTCAAAGCCCTGCAAGTCACCTAAATCTGGACGTGGGGGAATCTTACCTCCCAACTCCTTCGGGTTGTGGGTGACAGTTCCCAAAATTACTAATCTCGGTTCTGGCGATGGCGAATTTTTCAAATCTTCGAGAAGGAGGTTACATAGAAGAAAATGTCCGAGGTGATTTGTCGCCACACTCAGTTCATATCCTTCTGGGCTACGCAATGGTTCTTTAATTAAAGGCATATAAATTGCCGCATTGCAAACCAAGGCATCCAGAGACTTACCACTGGCCCTAAACTCCTTCACAAACTGCCTAACACTCTCTAAAGAGGCTAAGTCAATATGCATGAGTGTGTAGGTATCTGGCTGCATTCCTAAAGATTTGGCAGCTTCTTCCGCCTTCGATAAATTCCGACAGGCCATCACCACATGCCATTGCCCCATTTGGGAAAACGCTCTCGCGGCTTGCAAACCCACCCCGGAGGAAGCGCCCGTGATTACGACTGTTGACTTCTGATGTTGTGCCATTTTCTTAAAACTTCATTAACCGTCTTTAGACCATCTTGATAATTTTTAATGTTCTCACACCAATGAACCACACAATTCTTAATTTTTGAAAAGAAGATTACCTCCTTGATCGTTAGGGACAAAACAACGTATCCCGCGTGTCTCGTCCTGTAACGGGATTAGTACCTTTAGCAAGTTGGCACAATTTGTCTTGCTCATCCTGACGCAGCAAAATATCGGTAAAATCTGCTCCATCAATGGTTGCACCATCAAACCTAGCGTTAGAAGCAAAGGCACCTTCTAGAATTGCATTGGTCAAATTTGCTTTAATCAGCCTAGCTGAATCTAAAGTGGCGAATGAAAGATTAGCATTTTCCAAATTTGCCGACTCTAAATTGGCTGCAAAAAAGCTGACACCGCGCAAATTAGCATTGTGAAAGTCACTCTGTCGAAGATTAGCTTTAGTAAAACTAGAGTCTGTTAAATCACGTCCAGAAAAATCAGCCTCTACCAAAATTTCTTTGTTGTATTCGAGGGCTAATGCTGTTGGGGTAAAACCTGTAGCTGCTGTGATGCTAACTACACACCAAAGCAATACACTAAGTATGCTTGCCCAAATTCCCTTACTTAATCTATTATTCATCATAATTTTTAGCCAATGGCGAACCCTCCTCCCTCTCATTATGGCGATATTGGTCAATTAGGAGAAGACCTGGTAGCACAATGGTTACAATCAACAGGTTGGATGATTTTGCATCGTCGCTTTTCTAGCCGCTGGGGAGAAATCGACATTATTGCCCAACATCATGAAAAACATCTGACTCAATTAGCTTTTGTGGAAGTGAAAACCCGTAGTTGCGGGAATTGGGATGCAGGGGGTAGAAATGCCATTACCCCACAAAAGCAGGTAAAAATTTGGCGGACAGCGGCAATGTTTTTAGCTCAGTATCCTGAAAAAGCCGAGTACCCTTGTCGTTTTGATGTCGCTATTGTCTACTATTCAACACGATACCCTAAATCAAGACTGACTCTAGAACCTTTAGCTAGCTTATCAGCAGATGGATATCAATTTTATCTGCAAGAATATATTCCCGCAGCTTTTGATTCTGGTGATTGAATTATGCCAACAGGCGATCGCTTTCAACCCTAAATTTTTCGACTTTGCAAAATATACTGAGATAACTCACAAAATCCTTCACCTTCAGCCGCTTTTGTGATGTAAACAGGTTGATGTTGCAACTGATTAGTATATTTCAGTACATTGGCTACACCCACAGAAACGGGGAAATAATCTTGATTAAATAAACTTTCATCATTGGGACTATCGCCAACAGTGACAACTTGGTTGGGTAAAAATTCCGGGAAGTATGCTCGCAATACTTGTAATAAACCCACAGCTTTATCTTGTCCTTGGGGCTTAATGTGACATTGCACATTGCTGTAAGTAAATCCCCAATTCATTTGTTGACAAAGATTACTCAAGGTTTGTAATTCACTGGGACTCAAATCAGCTACATCAAATGTCCAATCGGTGATGCGAAAGCGATTGTCGGCAGATTCGTGAATTTGGGGAAATTTGGTTTTTAATTCTTCAAAAGCCCACTCTAAACGCTGGCGATGGTCTGCTAAATCAGGAATGGGTGTTAAAGTTACTGGTTTTTCTTGTCCAGATGGATAGAACAAGCCGCCATTTTCGGCGATCGCCCCAACGACAGGCATTAAGCTACTCAGTCCACTTACCCAGCCAGCAGAACGTCCGGTGACAATTAATACCTGGATATCCGCTGCTGCTAAATTTTCTAAAGCTTGCAGCAAAGTAGCAGCAAATTTTCCTCTTTGGGTGAGTGTACCATCCATATCTGTAGCAATCAGACGCATCTGGCTCCAAGAAGCCTGAGATAGTTGGGGGAGATGATGAGGTTGCTCAGAAGGAGGGTTTAAGTGAATGTACATATGCTGTAAAAAATAATTATCATCCAGCTAGATGAGATTCAGGATTTGGGCATCCTAAAAATAATAAGTCACTTGTTGCTCTTTTGTATATTTGACAACCATGCTAACTTCAATGTTTCTGGCCCAATCCTCAAGGACACCGACAAAAAACGTATCTCAACAAGTACAAGCAAGTGAGGCACAACTACCGCCTGTTTTGGTGATCACCTCTGGAGGACTGGCTTTAGGCATAATTGCTTTAATTGTATATGGCAAATTTCAGATGGATAAGTTTGAGAAAGCACTCAAATTTGAAAAGTTCCGATCGCGCGAAATCGAGAAGAAGTTTAAGCTAGCGCTGGAAACGATTCGCAAAATGGAAACTAATCCTGATTTGGTTAATTCACGAGACTTTAACTTAGATTATCTGCGAATGCGGATGTCAGAAGAAGTATTTCACTTTGCCATCATCAATCAAATTAAAATCAAGATCAAAGATAAAATATCTCAAGCTTTACGTCCCAATCAAGCCCAACAAGGAATCGTCGGTATTGCTAGTAGTGCGGGAAGACAGGTAGATGAAATTTTTGATGTCGAATATGAAACTGGCGCAGGTGCAACTGCGGCTAAACGAGTATTGTTTCGCATTCAAATCCGGTTAATGAAGCTCCCAACACAAGCAACTTCTGCGACTATTAGCCAAATTATTGATTGTATTGAAACTTATCTTAGCCCCATTGAAGATGAGGATACTTGGCAACCAACAATTCAAGGGCGGATTGCTTATATGCATTGGGATCAAAAAGCGAAACCCACACCTTTACTAGTGCTGGAACAATCTAATGAAGGCGTGAATGTGACTTTTCGCACTAGTCGCCAAGGAAATGCTGCTGCACAGCAGAATCCTCCGGGAGTCAAAAAATGAGGCTCTGCTAGATAATAGTTATGACTTCAGGGTGCTGCTATATAATAGCAATTTAAAATCTCAAATCCCCAATGGTATGAGTTAGGAATTATGATTTGCCACTCCAGGCTCGTAATTAATGACTGCGGTTTGCGAATCGCGGGTTAAAAGTCCATCTTCCATTTCCACGACGCGATCAGCTATATCCAAGATGCGGTTATCGTGAGTAACTAGCAAGATCGAAGTTCCTTGTTCCTTAGCAAGCCCTTGCATGATTTCCACGACATCGCGTCCTGATTGTTTGTCTAAAGCTGCTGTTGGTTCGTCTGCTAGCACCAGTGGGGGACTATTAACTAGGGCGCGGGCGATGGCGATTCTTTGTTTTTGCCCACCAGAAAGACTGTCTGGGTAGTAACTAATTCGGTCTTGTAAACCAACTGCACCCAGCATGGCTTGTGATTTCACAATTGCTTCGCTGGTAGTGATATTATCATTCAATTCCACCGCCATCTGCACATTTTGCGTAGCCGTTAAGAATCCCAGCAAGTTGTGCGCTTGAAAAATATAACCAATATTACGCCGGATTTGCACTAGTTTATTTTGACTAGCACCAAACAGTTCGACACCTAAAAATTTTAAACTTCCCTCTTGTACAGACCGTAAACCACCAATCAAGCTCAGTAATGTTGTTTTACCTGAACCTGATGGCCCAGTCATGATGACAATTTCTCCGGGATAAATTTCGAGATTAATGTCAAATAAAATTTGTTTTTTTAGGGCGCCTTTGCCATAGTAATGATTGAGGCTTTTAATGGCAATTACAGGTTCTTGTCTCATGATAAAGTGGTTGGTTAAGTGTTAATAGTTCCGAGACGGAACTGTAGTGCCTGTAAAGAGTGGAATATATATCATTTACAAATTATAAATGATTTTTCTCTATAAAGATTTATCATTTATATTTAATTCGTAATTGATAATTATTAAAAGATATCTGCTGGATCAGCCGAACGTAATTTACGTACTGCGATCGCCCCGGATATAAAACACATAATTATGGTCAAAATTAACACTGTGGTGGCTCGATCAAAACTCATTAATACTGGTAGTAATGTAGCTTCTCTAGCGCTAGAATACATAAACATAGCCACAATCCATCCAGGAATATATCCTAAGCAAGCTAATAAGAATGCTTCTTGGAGGATGACTATTAATAAATACCTTTGTGTATAACCTATTGCCTTCAAAGTTGCATATTCAGACAGGTGATCGGAAACTTCGGTATAAAGGATTTGATATACAATCACGGTACCTACAATGAAACCCATGATTGTCCCTAAGGTGAAAATAAATCCAATAGCTGTGCTACTTGCCCAGTAGTTGCGCTCAAATTCGATAAATTCTTGCTTAGTTAAAACATTGATATCCGACGGCACATAATTTCGTAATTGTTGAGCAACAATATTAGGGTTTGAGCCGGGCTTCAATTTAATTAGACCAATATCAATTAATCCCCGTTGACGGTCAGTAAATATTCTTAAAAAATTAATATCGCTGGTAATTAAGTTACCATCTGCGCCAAAAGATGCACCTAAAGTAAATAGTCCTTCTACTCTCATCCGCCTGCGGCGTACTTCTGCTGTGACTGCATTTCCTTGATCTAATTCAGCAGCAATAGGCCCATATTCTTCCCTAGAAGAACGGTCAAATAAAACTACATCTGGTAATTTCAATCTATCTAAATTTTCTTGCACACCCGGCAAATCAAACAAATTAGATTCTGGATTGAAACCAAATATGAGAATGCTCCGGGGGCGACCGGTAACAGGATTTCGCCAGCTTGTATAATCCAAATATATGGGATGTACCGACTCTACGGCTTGTAATTCCAAAGCCTTATACAATCGCCTTTGAGAAAATGGTTCCATTGCTAGTAAGGCATTGGATTGTTGATTAATTAAAACAATGTCACCCTGTAAGCTACCGTGTAAGCGGACGTTACTATAATAGAGTGCATCCCGAAAACCAATTTGCATAAACATCAAAATATCGGCAAAGGCAATTCCTGCCAAAGCCACAGCTAGGCGCGTTTTATCGCGTGTCAGTTGTAACCACGATAGAGGTATTTTACGATTCATTTTTTAGGCTGGGTAGGCTTACAGGCTAATTCGTAATTAAGAGGCGTTAGGGTTCATCGGGAGTTGGACTATTTTCCTCGGTGGCGTTTTCTTCGGTGGTGTTGTTTTTAAAATTGGGTGTGATTGTGGTATCGGTATTTACTTGCCTACTAATTTCGGCAATTACTCTGGCATTGGTGAAACCGGAAACTCGCTGGCTATCTTCTGGACTTAAGGCGATTTTGACTTCCACTACTCTGGCGTCTATATCTGCTACAGGATCGATACTTAATGCATCTCTTTTGCCAATTTTTCTGCCAATTTCCGTGATATTTCCCTTTAACTCCCCACTAAATGCCCCATTTTCGCTAGTGATAGTAGCAGTTTGTCCCAATCTCACTTGAGCAATACTGTCTTCAGGTACTTCAGCAATGACTGTCATTTGCTCGGTTTGTCCAATTTCAGCAATACCTTGGGCATTTATGGCTTCTCCGGCTTTGGTATGAACTGCTAAAATTTCGCCAGCAATTGGTGCTTGGACATAGCTTAATTTCAGTTCTGCTTCTGCCCTTTTGACATTAGCCATAGCATTACTAACTTGGGCTTGTCCTCTTTGCATATCAGTGGGGCGAAATTCTACAAGTCGATTCAGTCTGGCTTGTTCTTCTTCGATTTGCCTTTGTAAACTCACTAGAGTTTTATCGCGGTTAACTCTGGCTTCAACTAATTGTTGCTCTAAAACTGCAAGGGTTTTTACCTGGTTGGCTCTAGCTTCAGCTAGTTGCTGTCGTAAAGTCGCCTGTACTTGTCTGAGGGTGGCTTGGCTTTCAATAACTTGCTGATTAGAAGTTACCGCACTTAGTCTTCTTCTATCCCGTTCTTGCTGAGAAATAGCACCTTCGCGGTACAACATATCATAGCGTCCAGCGTCAACTTGAGCATTGCGCTGTTCGGCTTGGATGCGGGCAATAGTTGCGCTTAAACTATCTTGTTGTCCTCTGAGTTCGGCTTCAAGGCGATTAACAGTAGCTTGTTGAGTCAGTTTTTCCCCGCTTAATTGGGCTGCTATCCGCGCAATCATTGCTTGTTGAGCATCTCTTTCGCCGTTTAATTGGGCTTGTAGGCGAGCAATAATTGCATTTTGAGCTTCAATGTCTCTAGGCGAACCAACTCTGACTTGAGCTAAATTCGCCCGCGCTTCTTGCAGTCTGGCTTTGGCTTCTTCTACGGCTGCTAGTTGAGTGTCATGGTTGTCTAAAATTGCAATTACTTGACCTTTTCTTACCCGCTCGCCTTCATTCACGAAGAGTTGTTGAACTCTCGATGCAGACTGCAATCCAGCCGTAGGAGCAGACAGCTTTAACACTTCTCCTTTGGGTTCCAAACGCCCCACAGCTGTAATGCTGTTAGCTAATGGTTTTACGGGTACAGATGGGCCGAGTTTTTTCAGCTGCTCAACTTTAGCTGTCGTGAGTAGCCCAGCGGCGATGACAATTGGCAGGGCTACAGCGATACCCCACCAAATCTTAGGTTGTTCCGGATCAAGTAGCAGCTCTCTTGAGCTTGGCTTCTCAGTCACCCTTGACATGGTTTTTGCCCACTTTTTGAATTGTGCTGATGGAAATAAAAAAAAGCGAATTAGGGGTAATTAAATTCCGCTAAACAGTTGTTAGTAAATGGCAAGCTGATAACAACAACAACAAACAACAGTGATTTCCAGCTTGTCTTGCTAAAAATCCCCTGCCTGATGAACACTCAACCCTGCTAAATAAAACATTTCAGTAGCTGTGAGTATCATTGAGAGTTACATCATGCAAAAACTATTGTTGTTTGCAACCTGGTATAAATTCAGCAAATATCATCACATACATAAGTATTTGCAAGTTCAAATTGACAAACATTTTCTCAAACTTCGATAACTTCTGCTAAGTTTTTGAGAGGCTATATCAACAGTCTCAAAAAATATTTTTACGGCAGAAGTGAGTATTCAGTGAGTTAACGACAGACTACAAATTTATCTCAAATAGAGTGCTAAACATCACAGTTTCCTTAAATTGGTGATCAACCGATTTGTAGGTTTATTTACCTCAATCTATATATTTTGGATATTTAATCCCAAAACTAAACTAATGTTGTCTTACTCCATTAAACTCTCGCTGAATAAATTCTACATTCATCGGTTCTGGGAAAACGTAACAGAACCTACAGATAAGGGGGAATGGGGGGCTAAGGGCAAAGCACTTATATAATTCTCTCCCCTGCTTCTTTATTTCCCCCCTGCTCCCTTGCAACGCCACTTGCTTTATGCCGGGGAACCCGTCCACCGCAGTGGCTCCCCTGCTCCCCTGCTTCTTTATTCTGGCAGGTCAAATAATACTGTAGTCATATAATTTTCTGCCCAGTCTTGGCCAAAGGCTTTTTCTAGGACTCGGCGAGTTTTGTCGTTTTGTTGCTGTTTGGTGCAGTAGTTGCGTTGTCCGGCGAGGATTTGTAGCGATTTTTCTGGGGTAACTGGACTGGAGGTGATCGCCTGGGTACAATGAATGTCTAAAAATTCTTGCACACGTAACAGAAATGTTGTTTCTTCTTCTGGGGAACTGGGACGCACAAAGAGGCAAAAATCAGAAAATATGTTTCCCCATTCGGGTAAGTCGCGGGGTTGGGAAAAGTTGATTTGAGTCAGGGCTGTGAGTCGGGTATTATATGCTTTTGGTAAAGTACGCTCTAAGTTTACAGGCGATAGGTCGGCGATGGCCGCGCTAATTTGACCTCTACCCCCAACTAAGTCGCAACCAAACATGGGGATGTCATATTCTGGTCGAGGAAACATGACACAATGTAATATATCCAACATATTGCCCACTTTTGCCAGTTCTAAGTGCATTTTGCGGAACTGGGGTGTTTGATAGCAGCGATTTTCTATAATCAGTTTTTCGCCTTCTAGCCTACCTTCTACATAGCCTAACTCAGCAGGCAAGTGGTAAGGTGATAGATCTAAGTGCTTGTGCCAAACTGCTTCAATACAATCAGCTAGTTGGCGAATTAAGGGATGTTGTTGCTCACGCAGCGAGGGAATAGGGGTCAATGACATCTTCTCAATTATTAAAAATGCTCTTTATGTGTCAGTTTACAACTTGCTGTGTCAGTTCTGTTCTGGCTGGCAACATAAGCAAATACTTGTACCTGGTTCATGTAAATTAATATTACAAACTTGTTTTGTTTATTATTTGATATATCAAACATTGAGGAAATAAAAATGTTAAAAGTATTTGCTGACCGTGGTGGTACATTCACAGATATAGTTGCTATTACTAATAACCCAGAAATTATTCATAAACTTGCGCGACATCCTGAGCGGTTTTTAATTGTGCCGATTCCTGGGCAGCAATGGGTAATTGTTTATAAATTACTTTCAGAAAATCCTGAAATATATGCCGATGCAGCGATTCAAGGTATTCGGGATATCCTGAGTCTTTCTAGTACTGAATTGATGCCGACACAAGCAATAGAAGTAGTGAAAATGGGTACTACAGTAGCCACTAATGCACTTTTGGAACGAAAAGGCGATCGCGTGGTTCTTCTGATTACCAAAGGTTTTAAAGATGCCTTACGTATTGGTTACCAAAATCGTCCTGATATCTTTGCTCGGCATATAGTTTTGCCAACTATGTTGTATGAACAAGTGATAGAAGTTGATGAACGTTATGATGCTCACGGTAATGAATTAATACCTGTAAATATTGCACAAGTTACAAAAGACCTCCAAGCAGTTTACAACACAGGTATTCGCAGTTGTGCCATAGTTTTCATGCATAGCGATCGCTATCACCATCATGAACAACAGGTAGCCCAAGTTGCCCAACAAATTGGCTTTACGCAGATATCGGTATCGCATCAAGTCAGTCCGTTAATGAAATTAGTTAGCCGGGGTGATACCACAGTTGTTGACGCTTATTTAACGCCCATTCTCCGGCGCTACGTCAATCAAGTAGCCAGTCAATTACCCGAAGTCAAATTAATGTTCATGAAATCTGATGGCGGTTTAGTTGCGGCTGAACAATTTCAAGGCAAAGATAGTATTTTAAGTGGCCCGGCTGGGGGAATTGTCGGTGCAGTCCAAACTAGTCAACGAGCAGGTTTTGAGTTAGTTATTACTTTTGATATGGGTGGAACCAGTACAGATGTTGCCCATTTTAAAGGAGAGTATGAACGCCAACTAAATTCCGAAATTGCTGGGGCGCGCATGAGAGTTCCTGTCTTAGCTATTAATACCATTGCCGCTGGTGGCGGTTCCATTCTCTTTTTTGATGGTTCTAGTTATCGTGTGGGGCCAGAATCAGCCGGATCAAATCCTGGGCCTGCGTCTTACCGCAAAGGTGGGCCATTAGCCGTTACAGATGCCAATGTGATGTTAGGTAAAATTTACCCGCAATATTTCCCCTCTGTTTTTGGCTTAGATGGTAATTTACCTTTAGATAAAAATATTGTTCTTGACAAATTTACCCAATTAGCTCAAGAAATTGCCACCGTTACTGGAAATCATCGTACACCCGAACAAGTAGCCGCCGGATTTATCGCTATTGCTGTGGAAAATATGGCAAATGCTATTAAAAAAATCAGTTTACAAAGAGGTTATGATGTCAGCCAATATACCCTTTGTTGTTTTGGCGGCGCCGGGGCGCAAGTGGCTTGTTTAATTGCCGATACTTTAGGGATGAAAACAATATTTCTCCATCCTTACGCGGGTGTTTTATCTGCTTATGGTATGGGGTTAGCTGATATTCGAGCTATTAGAGAAAGAGGAGTAGAACAGCGTTTAACTCCAGCATTAATTCCGCAATTACAGCAGTTAATTAAAACGTTAAAAAACCAAGCAAGAAATGAATTAACTTCACAGGGTGACAATGGTGAAGCAGAAGTTATCCAAAAACTAAATTTAAAATATGAGGGAACTAACTCAACCTTAAATATTAATTTTGCTGACAATGTAGCGATAATGCGACAAGAATTTGAAATTGAACATAAATCTCGCTACGGTTTCATTCAAGTAGAGAAACCTTTAATTGTCGAATCTGTATCTGTAGAAGTAATTCAGAAAATGGATACTCCTGAAGAACCGTTAATTACTCGTACTCGTCCTCAAGATGCAGCTCCCTCAAGTATTGAAATAGTCAAAATGTTTACGGGTGATCAATGGCATGATACACCAGTTTATCGCCGGGAAGATTTACAACCAGAAGATAAGATTAATGGCCCTGCCGTTATTGTAGAAAAAATTAGCACAATTGTGGTTGAGTTAAATTGGGCAGCCAGATTAACTGAACGTAATCATTTAATTTTACAGCGTTCATAACAACGTGCGGATGATATTGTTAGGACTTACGCAACTGGCATATTATTTTAACTTTGTAGTGAGGACTTTAGTCCTCTCTGCGAGACGCTCCGCAGTAAGCGCAGCTATACCCGCAGGGCTTGACAAGATAAGGGCTAAAGCCCTTACTACAAGCAAAAAATTTTTATTTTTTGTGACACTTGCGTAAGTCCTGATTGTTTCTAACAATCAGCATTGTGTTGGCGTTAGCCTTCCCGCAGGGTACCTTAGTGAGGCAATCCCAAAACCTGTGTGATTGCCTCGTTCCACTATAATTTTTTTATTGATGACTCGATCAGCGATCGCGTTTAGTCCAACGGCGTGATGCGGACGAATTACTATTGGACTTTTTTTTGCCACCTACCACGGTTTGCGGTGCCGATTTTTTAACCGATGTTTGTGGTGAAGGTTTAGCAGTAGCACGAGCCGGACGCTTGCTACCTTTGGGACTGGGTTTGTGTTTGTGTCCATCTGGAATTGCTTCAGCTTCAGGTTTGGGGTGAGAATTGACTTCAAAGCCAGTGACTACTTCAAACGGCAAACGCTGTGCAATCAGTTTTTCAATATCTGCCAATAGATGATATTCATCGGCGCACACCAGAGAAATAGCTTCGCCTGACGCACCAGCGCGGCCAGTACGACCAATGCGATGAACATAATCTTCTGGGACATTGGGTAAATCGAAGTTGACGACATGGGGCAATTCGCTGATGTCAAGGCCACGAGCTGCAATGTCAGTAGCCACTAGTACCTGTAAACTGCCGTTCTTGAACTTAGCTAGAGCATAGGTACGCGCCGATTGGCTCTTATTACCGTGGATAGCTAGTGCTTGAATGCGCTCAGAATTCAACTGCTTCACCAGACGATCAGCACCAAACTTAGTGCGGGTAAACACTAGCACTTGATACCAGTTATCTTGCCGAATCAGTTGAGCAAGTAAGTGACGCTTTCTGTCACGCTCTATTTTGTAAACTTTCTGTACCACCGTGTCAGCAGTAACGTTGCGGCGTGCCACTTCAATCATCTTCGGGTGATTCAGCAGCCCAGCGGCGAGTGCTTTGATTTTCTCCGAAAAGGTGGCGAAAAATAGCAAGTTTTGTCGCTGTTTAGGCAGGAGCGAGAGAATGCGACGGATATCACGAATAAAACCCATGTCCAGCATTCGGTCTGCTTCATCCAGCACCAAAATCTCAATATGCGACAGGTTCACTGTACCCTGTTGCACATGGTCTAGCAGTCGTCCTGGGGTAGCAACCAGAATATCCACGCCGCTCTTTAAACGCTGTTTTTGGGGGCCAATGCTGACACCGCCAAACATCACCATCGTGTTCAACTTCAGGTACTTGCCGTAATCGCGTACGCTTGATTCCACCTGTGCGGCGAGTTCACGAGTCGGGGTGAGAATTAGCGCCCGGATTGGTGGATATCCATTAGAGGTGCTTTTAATATTCTTCTCAGAAGACAATCGATGTAGTAACGGCAGGGTAAAGCTTGCAGTTTTGCCCGTGCCGGTTTGGGCCCCAGCTAGCAAATCACTACCCGATAATACCGCAGGAATTGCCTGCATCTGGATTGGCGTAGGTTTGGTGTATCCTCGCTCGGTGACAGCACGGATAATTTCAGTTGACAAGCCGAGAGTAGAAAAAGACATAGGACTCCATAATTAACATCGGCCTGTCGCCTGTGGTGGCGTCAGTCTTAGGCGGACGGATAAATATTTGAAGGGCAGTAGCGCCAAGACCCAGAGCAAGTGCCGCAGCTTTGTATTCTAACAGAGTGCAGTCTATGATTTATTAATGTCTGGAAGACTTTATATTTGGTGGTCTAAATGCAGAAACCCAGACCTCGATGAAGTAAGTCTGGGTAGTTCATATTAATTCCACGCCAATTGAAATTTTTCATCAATGCCGTGTACAAGTTATTTCAAGGATTTGGTTAAATAGGTTAAGCGAAGGGGTTACCGCCACCACCGCCGGCAAAGGGATTACCGCCACCACCACCAGCAAAGGGATTACCGCCACTACCACCGGCAAAGGGGTTCTCTCCACCAGCAAAGGGGTTACCGCCACCACCACCAGCAAAGGGATTCTCTCCACCGCCAGCAAAGGGGTTACCGCCACTACCACCAGCAAAGGGATTACCACTACCACCAGCAAAGG
>NZ_CAWUDM010000096.1:0-22076 GCF_963920855.1 Nostoc sp. CCY0012
ACTCAACTTCCGTAATAACCGATTGTGACAGTTAAGGGTGCGGAATGTGAGTTAGAACTTTTTCCTTGATTAATCAGATGTTTAAAAGCAAAAACCCCTTGAAACTCTAGATTTCAAGGGATTTAGAATATGCCAGGAACGAGACTTGAACTCGTGACACGAGGATTTTCAGTCCTCTGCTCTACCAACTGAGCTATCCCGGCTGGGGCTTGTTTTTGAGCCACGATTAATAAATGTAGCAAACACAAAGGGATTTTGCAAGGGGTTGAAGAAAAAAAGATTTTATCCGGCTTTGAACCTCAACTTGACTCCAAGAAAAATGGCGACAAAGAACAAAAACTGGACAAGCACAATACTAGGGCCTGATGCTAGGTTGAAAAGACCTGAAACGATGATACCAGCAACGCTAGTGGTAGCACCAATTACCACGGATATGAGCAGAAAGCGGCTAAAGTGGTGACTCATAAGTTTGGCGGTGGATGCCGGAATCACTAAAAAGGCATTTACTAATAAAATGCCTACGGCTGTGATAGCCACGGCAACGGCCAACGACAGTAGAATTACAAACCCATAACGATATAATTGAACTGGAACACCTTGTACCTGCGCCACATCGGGGTTTAGGGTCAACAAAATTTGCTGTCGTAGAGTTGAAAGTAAAAAGATGCTACTGCCTATCAACAAAAGTAGCGTCAAAATTAAATCTGTGGTGTCGATGGCCAGAATATCGCCAAACAGGACTCTCATTAAGTTGCCACGATAACCTGGAACCAAGCTAGTGAGGATCACACCAATAGCTAATGCGCCTGATAGCACTATACTAAGAACGCTATCACTGGCTAAATCTGTTTTGTCGATGAAATAGAGGACAACAACGCCAAAGACTAGGGTAAATGGCAATAGCATCCAAGTGGGATTTAACTGTAGCAGTACACCCAATACCACACCTACTAGTGCTGCATGACCTACGGCATGGCTGAAAAAAGATAGCTGGCGTAAGGTGGCGAAGCTACCTAGTAAACCTCCTAGTATGCCCATCAATACAGCACCTGCGATCGCCCGCTGCATGAAGGGAAATTCTAACAAGTTCAATAAGTCCAGACTATTGGTAATTGCCAGCCAGTTTATTGGGCAATTCAAGGATAAATACATTAGCGTAATCTATATAAATGAACCTAAGTAGTTAAAATATATATTTTTTTAGTCATCCTTAACAGACAAATTTAAGAAAATACTCATCAAGAATTTAGTTCTTTAAATGTCATTAAACTTGATTATCAAGTGTGTAATAATTCAGTATAATTTAAAATAAAGTCCTATAGATAGCGATATTGTGCAACACTTAGCAGATGAAGTTCTCAGCAGTGAAAAAGCTCAACGCATGGCAGATTTTTTTAGCTTCTTAGGAGATGCTAATCGCTTGCGAATACTCTCTTTTTTGGCTAAGAAAGAACTGTGTGTGGGTGATTTAGCTGCTTTATTGAATATGAGTGAATCGGCTGTTTCTCATCAGCTACGCAACTTAAGAGCAATGCGTTTAGTTGGCTATCGTAAACAAGGACGGAATGTGTTTTATCACTTGCACGATAATCATATTTTTCATCTTTATCAAGCTGTTGCTGAACATCTGGATGAACCTGAATAAATTAAAAAATTGAGTAGTAAATAGTTGGTTTTTATTTTTCAATATAAAAATTTTCTCAAAATTCACAAGTTGCTATTAATGGTGATGCTTGTAGGGACTAAACCCTGGACCATAGGTAGCTAAAAGATTCTGGGGTGATAGGGCAATTTCTGGCTTACCAGTACAAACAACAGTTTGATTCAAACAAAGAACGCGATCGCAATGATGGCTTACCATATCAATATCGTGGGAAACCTGTAATACTGTCCAACCTTCTTCTCTTTTTAATTCATTGAGTAAAGCATAAAAATCTGTTGCGCCTTGGACATCAATACCCGCAAAAGCTTCATCTAGCAATAAAAGTTTCCGAGGCGCGACTAAACAGTAAGCTAATAAGACGCGCTTGAGTTGACCACCGCTAAGAGTACCAATGGCTTGATTTCGCAGATGATAAGCATCTGTACGTCGTAAGGCTTCTACTACAGCTGCTGACTTTTCTTGATCTTTTCTCCACAACCTAGAAAAAAACGAATTTTTTCTTTTACTTTCCTTTGCCCATCCTAGTCCTACTAATTCACCTACCGAAATGGGAAAGCTGCGGTCAAAAATGAAATTTTGTGGCATATATCCCAATTGGTGACGTAAATTGCCTAGTCTCGTAATTGGGCGACCAAAAATTTCTATCTTGCCAGTACTGTGGGGAATCAAATCTAAAATTGCTTTGACTAAAGTGCTTTTACCTGCACCATTGGGGCCAACTATAGCTGTATCTGTTCCTGGTAATAATTCAAAGGAAACATCTCGAACAGCTAAATAATTTCCTTGATATACAGTTAATTTTTCTACTTTTAAAATGGGAGATGCCACGTCGCTTCGCTCCGGAGTCAAAATTCAAAATTCATGATACCCCTAAATATATTTAGGGGCTTATATTCTTTTCATTTTCGCCTATTATTCCGGGATTTTTAATGTTACTATTCCAGGGCGTAAATAGGTAAGATTTTCCAAAAACGCAAAGGCTCAAAATCAAAGCTTTTTGACGTTCACCTTGTGGTACTAAACCTTGTCTACTTTGAAATATGAGATTGCTTCCTGGCGTCGCAATGACAAAAACTCCACTTTTTATGATGGACGAGGTTTAACTACACCCATCTGCCAAAGTTTGCAAGTTATTTCTCATAGTCTGGAAGTAATATTGTGGATCTCTATCACCACTAGTTTCTAAAGGGTCTAAGTTACGCACAGTTACATTTAAATCTTGAGCCAGACTGGTTAATAGTTTATTATCTACTCCTGGTTCACTAAACAAAGCTTTAGCGTCGTATTTTTGTACAGCTTTCACGGCTTTTTGCACATCGGCTGGTGAAAGTTGGTCTTCAGGAATTTGCACTACAGCTACTTGTTTCAAGTTGTAGCGTTGAGCTAAATATGGAAAGGCATCATGAAAAGTAATAAAGGTGCAGTTAGGAGTTTTTTGCAAGGTTTGCTGAAATTCTTGATCTAATTTGTCTAAGTCCTGAATGTAAGCCGCAGCATTGGTTGTATAAGTAGCTTTATTAGCAGGGTCAGCAGCAATTAATCCATCTCGAATATTGGTTACTTGCTGTTTTGCCAATACTGGGTCTAACCAAACATGAGGATTACCATCGCCATGATCATGACTGTGACCGTGGCTATGTCCGTGGCTATCTGTCACAGTTTTATCAACAGGTGAAATTTCGTCTAAGGTTTGAATATCTTGACTGGCATCAATTCTTGTCAAATTAGGATTTTCGGCATTTTTGATAGTACTATCCAGAAATTCCTCTAATCCCAAACCATTTTTTACCAAAATATTGGCTGAAGCGATCGCCTTAACATCATCCGGTGTAGCTTGGTAATCATGCACATCTGTAGTCGGTGGTACGAGAATTGATACGTCTGCTGCATCTCCAGCTACCGCTTTGGTAAACAAATAAGTGGGTAAAATTGTGGCTACAACTTTCGTTCTTTCTTGATTTGCTGGTGTCGCAGCTGCTTCTTGTGCCTGGGGGTTTTGTTCGGTAGTTTCGCCCAAATTTGAGTTTGATTGGTTACAGCCAACGGTTACTGACAACATAAGTAGAGCCATGAAGGGCAGAATACCTCTGCGTTGTCTACCTGTTCTACATCCTAATAGATTCCAAATCACAATGTTTTCTCCTATAAATTCAATATTGTTTTAATTTTTGATTGAGAATGAGTTTAGCTTTCTATTGTAGAATAAGTCTCATTCTCACACAATATAGTAAAAAAAAGTTTGTATAATAAACAACAAATAAAATATATGTTGCAGAAAATACTAATTTTCATAATTTTTACTTAATCCTGAGAAATAGTTTTTTTTACTTGTGGTACTGTAAAAATTCTTAAACTACTGTTAATATTTTTGAGACGACTTGAACAACCAATGTGTTCTGGAAAACCTTAGGGGTGAGTACGTTTAAGCATTAAGTAAGTGTGAGGAAAAAATGCGAGAATTCTGTAAATATCTACTAGTTAGTCCAGTATTTTGTGGTACTGTGCTTTTTTTTGGCACTGGTGTATATGCAGGGGAACTACCCACAAAATCAGAAATCACTGAGTCTCAAAATATAACCAACTTAGAGATAAGAACTGAGGATATTACTGAAACTCAGGCACAAGTTACCTCCGTTTCTCAGTTATCGGATGTGCAACCTACAGATTGGGCTTTCCAAGCATTGCAATCGTTGGTAGAACGTTACGGTTGCATAGCAGGTTATCCTAATCAAACTTATCGAGGTAATCGGGCGCTGACTCGATATGAATTTGCTGCTGGTTTGAATGCTTGTCTTGATCGGGTGAATGAATTAATTGCTACCGCTACTGGTGATGTGGTAGGACAACAAGATTTAGCACAACTGCAAAGACTACAAGAAGAATTTGCCGCAGAACTGCTGACTTTACGTGGTCGTTTAGATGGAATGGAATTACGCACCGCCGAATTAGAAGCGAATCAGTTTTCCACCACTACTAAACTGCAAGGGGAAGTTGTGGCGGTTATCAGTGATGTCTTGGGTGGGAATAGAGTTAACGAGGAAGATATTACAGACAAGAATACAACTCTGGGCGTACGGGCGCGTGTGGAATTTGTCACCAGTTTTACTGGTAGAGACACCTTATTTACGAGAATCCAAGCTAATAATATTCTCAGCCCCAACATTGGCACACCAGAAGGTAACTTATTTTTCGCCGGTGAAGATGGTAATACCAATGCCGAAATAGATGCATTGTTTTACAGTTTTCCTTTGGGTGAAAGAACAGAAGTCATTGCGATCGCCAATGCAGGTGCAGCAGATGACATCACCGATACTATCAACCTTTTTGATGGAGATGGCAGTTTTGGGGCTTTATCTACCTTTGGTACACGCAACCCCATTTATAGCCAAATGGATGGAGCCGGTTTAGGGATAACCCATCAGTTCGGTGATAGATTAGCACTCAGCTTAGGATATTTGAGTGGTGCAGCGAATGATCCATCACCTAAAAATGGTTTGTTTGATGGTGCTTACGGTGCGCTGGCCCAGTTAACAGTCAGACCAAGCGATCGCATTGCTTTGGGCTTAACCTACATTAATTCTTACAAACAGCCCCTACTCACAGGTAGTAATGCCGCCACATTCCAAAGTATTGTGGACGAAGATTTAGCTTTTTCCAGCAATTCCTATGGTGTTCAAGCATCTGTTGGTATCAGCGAAAGAATAGTCTTAGGTGGTTGGGCGGGATACACCAATAGCCGTACCTTAACAGGCGATCGCTCAGAGGCTGACATTTGGAACTATGCAGTTACCTTAGGCTTTCCTGACTTGGGTAAACAAGGAAACTTGGCGGGGATTATCGCTGGTATAGAACCTAGAGTTACCAGTTCCAACATCCCAGGAGTGGCAAGAGATAGCGATACTTCTTATCATCTTGAGGCATTTTACCAGTACAAGGTAAGTGACAATATTACCATTACCCCTGGTGTCATCTGGCTGACATCTCCAGACCATAACAACGACAATAGTGATGTTGTGATTGGTGCGTTAAGAACTACATTTAGTTTCTAATTTCCATAAATACAGAAAAGACGCAAAAAGATTCTTTGCGTCTTTTTTTTGATGATATTAACTGCTCACATTTAAAATTCCTAACTTTGGCGCAGTAATTTTGGATTAGATATTCTTGATTACTTATAGCTTTTGCAAAATTTTAGGCTATTTTTGATTTCCGTTTGATTACCGATCCAGCACCCATAGCGCCAAAGGCTAATAGACCTAAGATAGTAGTCGGTTCAGGAACGCTAGCTAATCTGTAGCTATGATTATCGGTTTCAAATGCAAAACTGGTTGACCGGAAAACTATCTTATCAAAAGATTCTCCTTTATCGCCCAACAAATTAACGTAGACATTATTCACATTGCCACTTTGTGCACCATTAGCAGGCGCACCAGGAACATCTGCGCCAGTGAATGTTTGGAGTAAAGAGCCTCCGCTATAAACATCTACAAAGTTATATTTGTCTATTGACCCCCAGTAGAAACCAAAATAATCGATAGCCGCAGCAAATTTAATAGTTACATCCTTAGTGTCTGGAGAAACTGTGAGATATTTGCTGGTATTACCAAAAGGGGTAGCATATTTTCCTGATCGATTTCGTTGGACAACGGCACTGTTTGCAGAATAACTAACATATCCAGAAGTAGGTGCTATTCCATCATTAAAGTTAATGGTTGTAGCTCCTTGAATATTAGTATATTGACCTTCTCCAGAAACAAGGCTAGAACCTCCTTTAGTTAGACTAATAGCACTAGCTGGGTTAGCACTCATGAAAACAATAGAAGTACCGATTAACGCCAATGATAGTTTTTGTAGAAGAGACATTGCTTTATTTTTCCAGATGATTGATGTAAACAATTTGGCATATGCAGTAGATTTTTGTGTAGTAATTAATAGAGCTTTTACAGAAAAAATGTATTTATATATTTGAATATAAAGATGATAAAAAAATCCTCAAAAAAGCTTATTTGAATAAACTATATCTACGCTAAACAGAGGTGTATTTGTATATTTTGTTTTGATAAATCAGAAAATATTAAGTATAATTTACTAGTTTTAAGTCTTCCAGAAGGAGGACAAAGAAAATGTGATGGTGTATTTCACTAAGTCAAAAAACTACCATATGGAAATTACTGAAAAGTATCCAACAAAAAAGCCAGCCTCCCACAGCTGGCCTGAACAATGTTTTTTCGCGTTGTCTTCTCAGTAGAGTCAAAACCAAATTGCGCGTTCCCAAAATGCAACGGGCAACTTTTCGTAACAATATTGTAACAGTCAACACAGTTTTTTCGTAAATATCTACAAAAAAAGATATGTGACCAAAGGACAAACCTCTATCTTAAAGAGTAATTTCAGAATGTCGAGAGATAGAGATGGAGAGAGTAACTAATGACTAATGACTAATTGCGGCTGTCCCCAGAGTATTTGCTCTTGCTTGTAAATGGCAATTCCTGGTTTGGCTCCTTTGGGTTTGTAAACGTGCTTGGGTTGTGTATAAACTACTGGTACTTGGTCACTTTGACGAGCGCGACTGTAGTAAGCAGCGAGATTAGCGACAAATTGCAGATCCGCTGCGTCAGGAACAGATCCAGGTTCTAAACGCAGTAATAGGTGACTTCCAGGAATTTCTTGAGCGTGGAACCACAAGTCATAATCCCCAGCGACACGAAAGCTTAATTGGTCGTTTTGGCGATTGTTGCGCCCGATTAAGACTTCAAAGTTGTTAGGGGTACGGTAACGATGAAAATTAGTACTGGCTGTTTCGTTGACGCTACGACTGCGGTATCCTGGATCTTCGAGATATTTTTGTCCAATTAGCTCGTCGCGGATTTCTTCTAAGGCTTGCAAATCTTCTGCTGTTTGGTAATTCTCTATCTGAGCAATGGCATCTTCTACTTGCTCTAAATAGCTAATTTCTGACTGTACTTCCAAAAGTAGCGGTTCTACAGCAGCACGAGCGCGTTTTAATTTTTGATGCTGTTTATATAAGCGTTGGGCATTTTGCACAGCATTTTTATCTGGCTGTAAGGCGATCGCTATGGGTTTACCTGTTTCAAAATCCGACAGGGTAATTTCTTTCATTCCCGGTTGCCAGTTTTGCAGGTGCGCCATCAACAAATCTGCTTTTTCCCGATACTCATCGGCTTGATCTGATTGCTGCAAGCGTTCAGTAAAGGTTTGCGCTTTATTTCGTAATTTTACTAAGATATTCTGCAATTTCTGACTCAGTTGATGGCGTAACTGAGCAAATACTTGTTGATTTAGCTGGTCGGTGTAGTATTTGTTGAGTAAGGTTTGGATATCTTTTTCTGGTGCAACTGCACCCCAACCCATGACGGTATATCCATTTGCTGTCCAAGCTGGTTGAAATTTACTTGTTTCCAAAGCTTGTAGCCATTCTTGCCATTTTGTAAACAGCTGTTGCCAGTCTTCTGGTTTGAGGTTATCGGTTGTGGTTTCTGGTGCTAAATTAGCTGCCAATAACATGGACTCTACCAATGCTGCACTCAAGCCGCTATAACTTTTGAGCAACTGACGCTTGATTGCTCCTGGTACTAAACTGACTCTTTCTTGCCAACGTTCTGGAGATTCGTGCAAGCTGGGAACAGGGCCAGTAAGCTTTGGTGGTATTTCATAAGGCTGTCCGGTTTGAATGGGACGGACACTAGACTGGTGCTGACCAACTTGATGGGCAGCAGTGATAATCATTTTGCTGTCATCAGTGAGGATAGCGTTGCTGTATTTGCCCATGACTTCCACATATATATGATATAGGGCGCTTTCTCCGGGACGCCGGGCAAACTGTAAATCAACAACACGTTCCCAAGGTGCGATCGCTTCAATTCCCACCAGGGCCAAACCACCCAATTGGTGTACTAGTTGTTGGCTGAAGGTGAAAGTATCGGGTAATCGTGGCGGTGGATCGCCAACACAAATACGTGCCGCTTGGGGATGCCAGGAAATTTCTAGCCAATCCCTTTGCTTGAGAGTACGTAATGCCACCGCTATCGTATAGCGATCGCGCTGATAAACTTGTTCTAAGCGAGATGGCAGCCAGTGCGCGCGTAGTTCGCTACAAGCAGCTGTGAGAGTAGTAAAGTCAACTGGTTGCACAAGAATTAGTCGCTGGCTTTCAAAGGTCGATGCTCAGTATATGCTATCTCGTCTGGCTCAAGGTTGATTAACGCAAAAAAGTTTTCAGCCGATTTTTATAGGAATTATCAATAAATCTGGAGGAGATTAAACCTTGTCTACTTTGAAAACTGTAGTTTGTAGTCAAGATTATGAGATTGCTTCCTGGCGTCCAATGACAAAAACTCCACTTTTCATGATAGACATGGACGAGGATTAAATCTTTTCTTCTGTGACTAATGTTAGACTAACCCATTCGCCTTTATTGTTGTAGCTACGAATCATGCGTTGGCGTACATGAGGTTGAATTAACCAACCAACTTCTAAAAATAAAGGTTGACGCAACTGTAATTGTAACGGGGAAGTGGCTGAAGCACCATTAGGTAAAAGTAATACTTGGATCTGATTTTGATCAAAGTTAATTTTAGAACCGTTTATAGTTCCACTGGATGTAATTGTCCGTTCACCAAAACTCAAACTTTGAATTAATCGCCCTTTATCATCTAGTTGCAATTTTAAATTTGTCGAGTACTTGTCAGGCGAACGTAAATCTGGATATATGGTTACAGCTTCACCTTGCCATTCTCCCAACAAGTCTTCTATTTGTAAGGTGGGGCGTTCTACTGGTTCAGTCCCGGCTAAATGTTCTCGAATTAAAGTTATCTTATCTAACTGACTATTTTTATCAAATAGCTGAACTAGGCGTAAGCGGCGATGCTCATGAATCAAACCCAGTTCAGCACCAAATTCTGTAAAAGGTGCTAGCTGAATTGAGCCTTGAGAAAAAGCGCCATTGGCAAAAAACAGTGTACTCCTAGCTACAGAACTGTATTCTAAAACTAAATCGGCTTGTCCTTGGCGGCTGACAATTTGACGGATAGTCTGATTATTATTCAACCCTGATAAAGAAACTACACTTTTGACATCTTCTAAAAGTGTTCCTTGGGGTGAGAATCGGGTAAATGAACCTTGCCATTCACCAAGATTTTGCAGCAAAGATTCCCACTGAGATGCCATAAACTTAAGTCCTGATTGCTTTAACTCTTCGCAAACCGCCGCACAGCAAATAAGCTGCCCATTAATCCTACCACTGCACCGAAACTTAAAAGAATTAACGGCAATGTTAAAATCTGTACTGGAGTCAGTTGTAAACCATTGGTAATAAACTGGATAAACTCTGGTTGATTGGCTAGCAACCTACTGATAAATTGTTGCATTATAGAAATACAACTCCAAGCGATCGCACCGCCAACTAAGCCGAAAGTAATTCCTTGTAAAATGAACGGTAGATAAATCCAGGCGGATGTTGCACCCACTAGTTGCATAATCTCAATTTCTCGCCGTCGCGCCATGACAATCAGGCGGATGGTAGTAGTAGTTACTGCGATCGCAGTTACAGTCAAAATCATTGTAATTGTCAAAGTCATCCAATTTAAACCCCGGTGCAACTGAGCAATACGTTTCACTGCTTCATCGACATACTGCACTGTTTCCACTCCCCGCAATTTAACTAGTTGAGTCGCTAAATTGGGTACAACTTGAGGATTGCGAGCTTTGACCTTTATCTCATCTACTAAAGGATTATCCCCTAACTGTTGAGTCACACCATCAATATCAGAAACTCCCAATTCCTTGACTAGCCTAGTCCAAGCTTGTTCTTTAGTAATGGTTTGTATCCCTACTACATCAGGCATTTGGATCACAAACGGCTCAACGCTGCGGGCTGGTGTATCTGGATCGAGATAAACTGAGACTTCTAGTTGGCTCCCGAACTGATTCAAAAGTTTTTCTACTTGCCAGGAAGTTTGCAAACTCAAGCCAAATAGGAATAATAACACTGTGACAGTACTAATAGCTGCCCAATTCATCCACCCGCCCCGTAGCAAACCCAGGAAAGTTTCTTTGAGCAAATAGTCAAGTTTCGTGAGAAATTTAAACACGATGTCCCCAATATCTCAATTACGTTAATAATCGTTATACTCGACATGTTGAGGATGGGAGTAGGAAGTGGGGAATAGGGAGTGAGCTTCAGCCGTGAGCGTAGCTTCCCCAAGGGTACGGGAGTAGGGAGTGGAGAGTGGAGAGTGGGGATTGGTAGAATTAAGGTAGTCGGAATTTTCACAAATTAGCCATTGATCATCATGCCTTCTGAAATTGCTGTTGAGAAAAAAAAGTTAAAAAATCCGCCTTTGGAATTGCACTATTTGGGCGATCGCGTGCTGCGTCAAGATGCAAAGCGTATTAATAAAGTAGACGATGAACTTCGTCAACTGGTACGCGAAATGCTGCAAACTATGTACAGCAGTGATGGCATTGGTTTGGCTGCGCCTCAAGTGGGAATTCATAAGCAACTAATTGTCATCGATTGCGAACCAGATAACCCAGCCAATCCGCCACTAGTATTAATCAACCCCACCATTAAACAAGTCAGCCGCGAAGTCTGCGTTGCCCAAGAAGGGTGCTTAAGCATTCCTGGGGTATATTTGGATGTTAAGCGTCCCGAAGCCGTGGAAGTGGCTTATAAGGATGAATACGGTCGTCCCAAAACCCTTAAGGCTAACGATTTACTCGCACGCTGCATTCAGCATGAAATGGATCACCTCAAGGGCGTAGTATTTGTAGACCGTGTACAAAACTCCTTGACTTTGGCCCAGGAGCTATCGAAAAATGGCTTCTCGTATCAAGCGGTGAAACCATTAGCATAGAGGACTAATAGTGTATTTAACTCCAAAAAGCGGTTTATTTCTCGGCGGTTCTTGCGTAACAGCGATCGCCGCCGTCGGTTCAGTGTTTGAACTTAGTTCCGGACAGCCTGATTTGGGCGTTCAGGTAACTGCAATTATTCTGGGATTGAGCATTCCACTCACAGGATTATTTTTCTTTGCCGCAGTGAGGGACGCACGGGCTAACATTAAATAAGCATCAGGTACATAAAAAAGGTAGAGGGATGAAGGAAATAGGCAAAATTCATCCTTGTACCTTTTATTTTTTACTCGGTAGAGAGTAGGCCAGAGGACGCAACTTAGTCTGAGTCAGAAAAGATGGAACCTGAAGCAAGCAGGCGATTGAGAAGCGATCGCTTCTAAAATAAAAGAATGCTGACAGAAGACACCCAACTATTACATCTATCTCAAGGACATCTCAACTTACTAGAAGCTTGTCCGCGTAAATTCCAGCACACCTACTTAGAAAAACTCAATTCGCCCTCCGACCCAGAACATGAAGAAAAGCAGACTTTGGGTAGTCGGTTTCACTTGCTGATGCAACAGCGAGAAATGGGTTTACCAATAGATAGTTTTCTACAAGCAGATACTCAACTGCAAAACTGGATGTCAGGTTTTGCCAATGCTGCACCAGAACTTTTAAAGCCAACCGTAAACCAAGCTTTCCGTGAAAGTGAACATTACCGCACACTGCAAATTCAAGACTATTTGCTGACGGTTGTGTATGATTTATTAATTGCAGATAGCCAGCAAGCACAAATTCTCGACTGGAAAACTTATCCTAAACCACAAAATAAACGCAAGTTAGAACAAAATTGGCAAACACGTCTTTATCTATATGTGTTAGCCGAGACTAGTACTTACTTACCCGAAAATATTTCTATGACTTACTGGTTTGTCCAATCTGAGGGAGAACCACAAAATATTAGTTTTAGTTATAATACTGCTCAACATCAAAAAACAGCCAAGGAACTTAATCAACTATTAAGTTTATTAACAAATTGCTTAGAAGGTTATCAAAAAAATCAGCCATTTCCTCAAGTAAAAGAAACTAGTAGGGACTGTGATTTTTGTCAATTCGCCGCCAGATGTGAACGGACACAAGCTATTCAAGAACAGCGATTCAATTCTTTGCCCAATATTGCCAGTATTCAAGAAATATCACTTTAATAACATTCCGGTATTTTTCTAATTTATCTATTGCCTTATTGACTCACTTATGATACTAACCGGGTTGCTACCAATCTCTGCTAAAAAGATGGGAGTTTTCAGCATTTCCCAAATAATGAGAGAATAACAAATTAACCATTACAAAACTTTAAATACACTCATCATGGCAAAGATCCAATTTTCCAGAGGAATTGACGAAGAAGTAATTCCAGAGGTGCGGCTGACGCGATCGCGCAGTGGAGACAGTGGCACAGCAACGTTTATTTTTACAAATCCACAAATTTTGGCTCAAGGTAGTACTGAAGAAGTCACCGGTATGTACCTGATTGACGAAGAAGGAGAAATAGTTACCCGCGAAGTGAAGGGTAAATTCGTCAACGGTAAACCAGAAGCTTTAGAAGCACTTCATCTCATGAAATCTGCTGAAGAATGGGAACGCTTTATGCGCTTCATGGAACGGTATGCCGAACAAAACGATTTGGGATTTAATAAGGCTGAATAAGTGGGGACTGGGGCCACCCCTACGGGAAAGTCAAAAATTAAAAGTCAAAAGTCAAAAAATTTGATTTTCCCCTCGCCCCGCTCATCTCCCTACCTTCTCTTATACCCGTGTTACAACCACACCCAGATTCACCAGGAATAACCGTAACTTGTGCTGTTGTTACTGTTAGTGATACTCGTACCTCTGAAACAGACAAGAGTGGACAAATCATCAAGCAATTGCTAGTCGGTGCCAATCATGTGGTATTAGCTTATGCAATCATTAAAGATGAGCCAACACAAATTCAACAACAGATCCAACGGCTGAGTGAAAGTGCGAATTTAGATGTTGTAATTTTCAATGGTGGCACGGGTATTGCACCTAGAGATACCACCTATGACGCTATTGAAAAATTATTAGAAAAAACCTTACCCGGATTTGGCGAGTTATTTCGATTTTTAAGTTATCAAGAAATTGGTTCACGTGCGATCGCCTCTCGCGCCGTGGCTGGTGTTTATCAAAATAAGTTAATTTTCTCGCTTCCTGGTTCTAGTAATGCTGTGCGCTTAGGCATGGAAAAGCTGATTTTGCCGGAAATCGCGCACTTAGTTAGTCAGATGCGGAAGTAGAGATTGGCATGAAAAAACCTCCGTATATACGGAGGCTATTTGTGTTTTAAATTAGGTTCTCAAAATAATTAAAAAGGTGCGATCGCTAAACAAATTACAGCCAACATGGCAGCAATGATATAAAATACTGCGACTACTTGCAGTTCTGACCAGCCTGTCAATTCCAGGTGATGGTGTAGGGGTGCCATTTTAAATAAGCGCTTGCCTTTACCGTCTGGCCCTTTGGTGGCTTTGTAATATGTTACCTGCGCCATCACAGAAAGGGTTTCTACAAAGAAGATGCCACTGAGAATAAACAGTGCTACTAAGCTATTGGTTAGTAATGCTACAGCAGCTAAAGCGCCTCCCAATGCAAGGGAACCAGTATCACCCATGAATACACGGGCTGGGTTGCGATTATGGGCTAAGAAACCTAAGCACCCGCCACTTAATGCGGCACAGAAAACCATTAATCCTGGGGATACAGGGGCAATTAAAGCACCTAACGCGAATAGGGCGATCGCCACGGTTCCTGCTGCTAAACCATCAATACCATCAGTTAAATTAGTTGCATTACTCTCTGCCACTAGGACAAAGCCAGCTAAAGGCCAGAATAAAAATCCTAAAGGTAGCGCCAAGCTCACCCAAGGTAAAGCAATATTTGTAATATTAGAAGGTTGATTAAACATCAGCCACAAACAAAACACAGCTGCAAAACCGATTTGCAAAGCTAGTTTCATCTTAGGAGATATACCTTTATTTGATTTGCGGCGTAAAATTTGCCAATCATCCAGCCAGCCAATAAATCCATAGCTGAGGGTTAAGGCGGAGACAGCAAGCACTTCTGGTGCAAAGCTAGACCCTACACAGGCAATCACCAGAGCCACGGGGACAAAGAATATACCCCCCATTGTGGGTGTACCTGCTTTCTTCAAATGGGCTTGGGGCCCGTCTTCACGGATAATTTGCCCGGTTTTGAGTGCTTGCAACAGGGGTATGACTACATAGCCAATAGCAGCCGAACTCAGCGCACACAATAACAATGGCAGGGTGAGTGACATTCCTTGCCAGGGCATTCTATTGCCCAACCAATCAAATATCAATGCTGCTACACTTAGCGCTGCGGCTAAACCAGAAGCTAGGCCAATACCGGAAATGTTTGATTCTTGGTTCGGAGATAATTTAGCGTCCACAGAGATTCCCTTCACTCCACACATAAAAAAATTGACAATGGGGACGATATATCTTACCAAGTCCCCGACATTAATACACTAATCGTCGTCTACACTGACATCGCTGTCGTCATCCAAGTCATAGTCTCCAATCCCGTCTTCTCCACTCAAAAAATCTGAAATTTCTGCTTCATCGTCCGAAACATCAGCTTCTTGAACGTTGCGCGCTACAAGACGCCCTTTAGCTTGCAACCAGTCCATCATAGAAGACTCTTGCTTTAAGGGGATAACTGGGGCGCGCTGATTACGGGGTTCTTCACTTAAGGGAGAATGCAACATATCTACGAAGACACAAAAAGGTTTATGTAACTAGACATTAAGAAGTCTATCACTTGACACGCGATAATTTATTTATTCATTCAAGTCTAGGGTGAATGAATCCGCACGTTGATAGATATTTTTTATTTAATAGTGGTAAGTCAACCAGAGATAGGTTTTTAGTATTTGGTAAGGCTCTATACATATGACATTAATATCGACTTAAGGTGGATGCATTCTGATAATTTTTGAGGTGATCAATGATGATGGGAAAAGCAAATCTAATTGACGCGATCGCAGGGACAAACCGAGGTTTATTAGCTAGTGAACCTCAAAAGCAGGCTATTCTAGCTGCGATCGCCAACTTGGAAGACTTAAATCCTACACCCCGTCCAGTAGAAGCTAACAGCTTGCTCGATGGCGATTGGCGATTAATATATACAACCAGTAAAGGTCTTTTAAACATAGACCGCGTGCCTTTATGTAAACTCGGTCAAATTTATCAGTGTATCCGTGTCAACACTACTAGTGTTTACAACATAGCGGAGATTTATGGCTTACCTTATCTCGAAGGATTAGTGAGCGTAGGTGCCAAATTTGATCCAGTTTCCGAAAGACGCGTTCAAGTAAAATTTCAGCGCTCGATTGTCGGTTTAAAACGTTTGATAGGTTATGAATCTCCCGCCGATTTTATCCAACAAATTGAAGCTGGTAAAAAATTTACGGCAATTGATACTCCTCTCAACAGTGAGAAACAACAAGGCTGGTTGGACATCACTTATATAGATAGCGATTTGCGAATTGGCAGGGGTAACGAGGGTAGTGTGTTTGTTTTAAGCAAGACATAAAGTTTACCTAATTTATGTATTTGCGAATGACCTTAAGCGATTGTCTGTACTTTGTCAAGTAGGGTCTGATACCTATTTTAAATTTGAGGTTTGAGCTTTGTAAGTGCTGAAAGGAGTAGATGGGGTAGATGGGCCGATGGGGATCACGTAGAGGTAGGAGATGAGGAATATGGGGAGAGAAAATAAAAGAACGAAAAGAGGTAAACCAAGTTTTTTGATTTTTGACCAAAAAGGAAGTCTGGGAGTGCGCTTGAGGCTCTTGGATATTGCTGGCAACGAGGTACAAGACATCTTTATTTCCAGCCCCTACGTTTATGTATGGAGTCTACTCCCCCAACTACCCTTTCTCCCCCATTTCCCCCTACTTTCTTCGTTGACTTCCCCGCCAGGGATGAAGGTCTCAGATAAATAACTTAACAAAGCCTCTAGCAGCAACCTTCAGGATGTAGAGTGAAATCAAATAGCCCTATATATTGGCGATTCGTAATTAAAAGGGAAGATACTCATGGTTCAACGTGGTTCTAAAGTACGTATTCTCCGCCCCGAATCCTACTGGTTCCAGGATTTAGGAACTGTGGCTTCTATCGACCAAAGCGGCATCAAATACTCAGTAATTGTCCGGTTTGATAAGGTCAACTACTCTGGTATCAACACTAATAACTTTGCCGTAGACGAATTAGTTGAGGTAGAAGCACCAAAGGCTAAAGCGAAAAAATAAGCGGCAGAGCTACAAAGGGGATTATTTGATGGGATGATGGTAGAGAAGCCTTAAGTATGAGGTGTAGAACATTTAGTTCTCTCATACTTCACCCTAAGCTACTCCACTATATAAGGAGCCTACCTGCGGGTATTTACGGTTTTTCTTTGGTAGTAATATAAACTATCTCATATTGTTTATATACTTACCCATCGCCTCTCAAGTGATCCCCGAATACATCCAAGTTGCTTGCTTATCAGCTTAAATGCCCGAACTGCCTGAAGTTGAAACTGTTCGTAGGGGTCTAAATCAATTGACCCTTAATCAAAAAATTACGGGTGGAGATGTCTTGCTCAATCGCACCATCGCCTACCCGTTTTCTGTTGATGAGTTTATTCATGGAATTAAAGGAAGCGCCATTACCACTTGGCATCGTCGCGGTAAATATCTTTTAGCCCAACTCACTCCTTCATCTCCCCCATCCCCCACGTGGCTAGGCGTGCATCTCCGAATGACTGGTCAACTCCTATGGCTGCATCAAGATGAACCATTACACAAGCACACAAGGGTCAGAATATTCTTTGGGGGCCAGCAAGAATTACGCTTTGTTGACCAGCGCACCTTTGGTCAAATGTGGTGGGTGCCTCCGGAAGTAGCCGTAGAAAGTATCATGACCGGCTTAGGAAAACTGGCATTAGACCCGTTTTCACCCCAATTCACCGTTGAATATCTCGCAGCTAAGTTGCAAAATCGCCGCCGTCCCATCAAGACTGCACTATTAGATCAGTCAGTTGTGGCAGGATTAGGAAATATCTACGCTGATGAAGCACTATTTAAAAGTGGAGTCTTACCAGTTACCCTGTGTCCAGATTTGCAGCTAGAGCAAATTCAGCGTTTGCATACAGAGATTATTCAAGTATTGGAAACTAGTATTGCGGCTGGCGGCACAACTTTTAGTAATTTTCTCAACGTTAAGGGGATCAATGGTAATTATGGTGGTGTCGCTTGGGTTTACAACCGCACCGGTGAACCCTGTCGAGTTTGTGGTACTCCCATACAGCGAATTAAATTAGGTGGTCGTTCTAGTCATTTTTGCCCCCAGTGTCAGAGTTGAGGGGATTGGGGAGTAGGATTAAAATGAAATAGCCTAGCAATGCTTAAAAAAGAGGGATCATGTGTCAATCAACAATCATTACAGCATCAACAGATGTAATGAGTGGTACACCAGTCTTTGCAGGAACACGAGTGCCTGTGCAAACCCTGTTAGATTATTTGAAGGCAGGGGAGTCCATTGATGATTTTTTGGAGGGATTTCCCACAGTTAAACGAGAACAGGTGATTGCTTTTAGAGTATAAAAATACTTGTTTTACAAAAATTACAAGCTTTATTCTTTCTTACGTATCATTTATATCTGTTATATCTGTTTGTTTTTTGGATCTCTTCCCAGAATATTGAAGAATCTTCACCAGTAGCAATTGTGATCATCATTTGAATGAAAAGCATATTTCCTGAATTGATGTCACTATCGACTATTTCTTGACCATCAAAATCTGAATTTACCGGAATATCTACTTCCTTAATCCACCATCGATCTATTTTGTAAACCAAGTTGTATATAGCTTCTAAGAGGTGAATGTTAATATCAGAATCAGCAGTTGTTATAAATCTAAGTAGCTCATGTGCTAATTCATTTCTATGTTTCCTAATATCATCAATCAATTTAATGTCAGCATCATCAATAGCCGAAACTCCTTTTAACCACAAAAGTGATGCTTCGAGAGGATTCTTGTGTAATGACAAAACTTGATTTTTATAATTTTCACTAATAATTGCACCATTTTCATTGAAATCTGAAGAGAAAAAATTGACAATACGCTCAATGATTGAAGATTTAAGTACTTCGTATCCAGCTAAAAATATAGAAGCAACAATAAGGTTACTCTTTAACGATTCAGGCTTAAAAAATTTAGCCCAACTATGAAATATTTGCTCTCTTGATAAATTTACATCCATACTAGTTTTTAATTATTGAAACATAGACGCAATGATTGCTGCTGATCGGTTCAGATGATTTTGAGTGTCATGTGCTGCCTGATTTAGCCTATCCATTGGTGAACTGACTGCTTGTGCGTATACACCAACTAAAAAATCAGGATCGACTATTGGCAATCCATTCGCTTGAAAGTAAGTATTTTTTGAAACTATTAGCACTGCTTGATTTTGATAAAAGATGACAGGAGGATTTATGCAGTGAAGATTATAAGGGCTATATAAACCATGCTCACCTCCATACATACCATGTAAGTTACGGATACTATATAGCCCATGTGGACTGCCATAAATTCCGTGAAAATTGCTGATTGAGTTTGTATCGTATGGATTACTAGACAGTAATCCTAAGAATTGACCATCAGTAGCCCATAACTGAGCTATACCGTTAATATCAGTAAGAAATTGTTGAATAGACATATATTTTTGTGGTAAATATTCTAATTAGTTTTACACGTAGTATTTATAATTACAACGGTATGGATACTGACTTTTTGCGGATATAAATTTAAGAAATAGAAGAATAAGTCGCACATCGCGTTAATTAACCCTCAAGTACCCAATAACTAATCCAGATTTTTTAAGGGTATTTGCATCTGTCCACAAGCTAAAATCCTCTTAAAACGATCTGTAAACTTAAGAGGGAGACTAATGGCGGTCAAAAAAGGAGATATAGTTCGCGCTGTCCGCGAGAAACTGGAAAATAGTCTGGAAGCAAAAGCTAGTGATACTCGTTTTCCTGCTTATTTGTTTGACAGCAATGGCGAAATTGTAGATGTTAAAGGTGATTATGCCCTGGTGAAGTTTGGTAAGGTACCGACACCGAATATTTGGTTACGCTTGGATCAACTCGAAGAGTTTAACTAAGTCGCTATTAAAGAGGATGGGGAATGGGTTTTAAGAAAATTTACCCACTCCCTACTCCCTACTCCCCACTCCCTAATTTATGATTTATTCCCCTGATTCCCCGATTCTATGTCGTTTACCCCGTGTCACTATTGTTGGTGCTGGTAGGGTTGGTAGTACTCTAGCCCAACGGATTGCTGAGAAAAATTTGGCAGATGTGGTGTTGCTGGATATTGTTGTGGGAATGCCTCAAGGACTGGCTTTGGATTTGCTGGAGGCTAGGGGAATTGAGTTACATAATCGTCAGATTATTGGTACGAATAATTATGCTGATACATCTGGTTCGCAAATTGTGGTGATTACGGCTGGACTTCCCCGGAAACCAGGGATGAGTCGAGATGATTTGCTGAAAACTAATGCCAAAATTGTGGTGGAAGCAGCGAAACAGGCGATCGCTCATTCTCCCAATGCTATTTTTATAGTTGTCACTAATCCTTTGGATGTGATGACTTATTTGGCTTGGCAAGCTACGGGTTTACCACGCGATCGCGTTATGGGTATGGCTGGTGTGTTAGACTCAGCCCGGTTTGAAACTTTCATTGCCTTAGAGTTAGGGGTGTTACCTGCTGATGTGAAAGCGATGGTATTGGGTAGCCACGGTGATTTAATGGTTCCTTTGTCTCGTTACGCCACAGTTAACGGCGTCCCCATCACAGAATTATTGGATACAGCCACAATTGAACGTTTGGTAGAGAGAACCCGCAACGGTGGGGCGGAAATTGTGGAATTAATGCAGACTGGTGGGGCATTTTTTGCCCCTGCTTCGGCTACGAGTGTGATGGTGGAATCGATTTTGTTGAATCAGTCGCGGTTGTTACCTGTGGCGACTTATTTACAAGGTGAATACGGTTTAGATGATATTGTAATTGGCGTTCCCTGTCGTTTGGGTTGTGGTGGTATTGAAAGTGTTTTGGAATTGCATCTCACTGATGGGGAAAGAGAAGCTTTGCAGATTTCGGCTCAATCTGTACGTAATAATATTAACAGGGCGCAAGAAATTTTAGCACTGGGATAATAGTTTAACTAAAAAAAGCGACAAAATTTTGTCGCTTTTTTACTATTGTATTGTAAGGATATAAATTAGCCTTAAAAATGGAATGTTTCTCTTTTCTTTAACAGAATTAATTTTCTGTTTCGGCAAACGCTAAAAGATATTCTTCTATCAGTCTTTCTGGTTTCAGAGAAGAATTATTCAGTATGTTTTCACATTTAAGTACCAGTTCATCGTCAAAGACATTTGATTCACATAGTTCTGTTAGTAAAGCACGAGTATCAGCAATAAGTTGATTTAACTTATCTAGTGTTAATGCTTTGGAATCATCATTAGTTACTATCGATTTGGTTGTATTAATGTTATTATGAACACAGACAGCTATGTAGTTGTAATTTGGATACTCTTTCTTAAACCATTCTACAGATGCTAATAATTGACCGAAATTATCTTTATTTAAAGGATTGTTCGGATACTTACGACTTTTTGCTTCGATAACCAATCCTAAATTTTCATTTAATAACCAGAGAACATCAGGACCAATACCATAAATTTTCTCTGGTCTTTCTGTATGAAAACCGAGCATATAGCCAAGGTCTACCAAGGCCTGCTCAAATTGATTAGCACTTGCTTCTGGAACTAGATGTGAAATCTGTTGATTAAACCATCCAAGATAACCTCGTCTAAGGTTTCTGTAAGTCGTAATTTGACTGACAATGGCTTCAGCTTGCTTACCTGGTTTTGTCAATTGTATGTAAGGTGGAATGATTTTAGGACGTAATAAACTGGAATTATCTGCATATGCTTGCTGCTGATACTGCTGAGATAAATCATTTCTTCCCCAGTAATGTGCAGCACGAGCAGCTAATTGCTTTAACCAACCTCTACTTTTGATGTCAATTTTTTCTGTTTGCTGCCAGTAAGCTTCTAACTTAGAAATTGCTTTATCAAAGTAACCATTACGGATTAGCTGTAATACTTTTCTTTCGCTGTTGGCTTGAGCTAGTGAACTTTGTTCTTCTTCCATAGATTCGGTCAGAATAGCTAGACGCTTTACATGATAATTAACCCAGTCTATATCACGAGTTAAGCAACTCATAATAGTTTCATGTAGGGCTTTTTTATCAGTTATGTTTTTACTAATTTCAATTCCCATTTGAAACTGAGCGCGTGTACTCTTAGTCAAAAATTGTTGATAACGTCCTAACCATGCAGCTATATCTTTACCCTTAGTGGTGCAGAAAAGTCTTGAACCGCTTGTATACCAGGAGTCTGACTG